>JAEOST010000651.1 GCA_016840245.1 Candidatus Thorarchaeota archaeon | reverse complement strand
ATAAGCCCTCATGTTTGTTGTTGCAGCAGGTCTGCTGCACTTTTTTCCAATCTAGAACGGTAGAGCATAGGCTATTGGCATACTCAGCAAGTCTGCAAGGAAGTTATTCCAGAGCCATACTGCAGGGAAGAAGATTAGAGCTATGTATTCATTCATTGAACCTAATGAGTCCAACATCCCTGCCGAGAGCATGTAGCTAACGCCTAGTCCGGCAATGAAGTAGATTAGAATTATGATTAGTAGTTTCTTTGCTGCACCCAATGTGACAATCCTCACAAATGTTTAGAATCATCTGTTAATCAATGGTTGTATTAAGTCCATAGGCTACTACGAAAGAATATTGAAATCCTTATTTCGTGACGAAGTCCGAATAGTCCGATACACGCGGAGGTTGCCAAGCCGTGCAAGAGTTCTGGCGTAAGTGCGCAGCGTTTTAAGAGATACACTCAGAGCCTGAGTTGTGGATGAATTGACTTTACGTGTACGTGATTTTCATTGGGATGAAGATTTCAGTCTGGTAATGGATTTCCTTAGGGAGATCTGTATTCAAACCAAATCTGTAAGGAACTGGATTCCTTCTCGCTTTGAGAATAGAATGCATGGTCCATGTGGTCCCGAATACCAAGACGAGGAAGATGGGCTTGTTAAGATTTGGGAAGAACTCGATGAACATGATGCGACTAGACCACCTAAGATAGTAGCTATATCAGTTTTCACAGATCGTCCTGACTCATTCCTTAGCATACATCCAGACTATACGCACTATGCACGCGAGATTGTGCTTGATCTGGAGAAACGAAAAGCATCAATGCCACCCTGTGATGAAAAGGGGGTTAGGATTGCGTTTTGGGTAGAAGATGACGACTATGAACGAGTGTCACTCCTAGAGGAACTGGGATATGAGGATCTAGGAGCTTATGAACACAACAGGATACGACCACTCGACATGCCTTTTCCAGACTACCAACTTCCTGATGGTTATTCAATAAGACATGTCTCCCTTCCTAAGGACTATGAGAAATATCGAGATGTGGTCGGGTCAGTCTTCAGTCACTGTGGTGAGCATATGACTGAGAGCGCGGCAATCAAGTATAGTGAGGCATCCTATTGGCATGAGGGATTAGACTTGGTTGCTGTAGATCCCGATGGTTCTTTTGCAGCCTTTACAACTGTACGTTTGGATCCTGTGAGTAGAATCACAGAGTTCGAGCCGGTTGGGACACACCCCGACCATAGAAAATGCGGTCTTGCTAGAGCAGTCATCATTGAGGGTCTGAAGCGCTTGAAAGACTATAACCCAACTATGATTTGTATTCCTGGTGCAGCGGCCAATGAAGGAGCAACAAGACTCTATGATTCTCTAGGCTTTACCAGGGTGAATGTTCACGCTTGGCGTAAGTTCCTCTAGAATTGCAGAATCAACAGTGCATTGCGTCAATCTATAGTAAAATACTAGATTCTTACTCTATAGAATAAGCACTGTATGAGGATGCTGGGCCTATTGAATACAGCAATTAAGTCTCTCGCAATATTTGTACTGATTCTTGGATTCTTCGCCACGCAGTCAACCAATAACTTGTATGAGATCAAGATTCTTTGTCCCTTTGAACCACAAGTCGATAATCAAATCTTGGACATAATGGACCAACACTATATTCCTTCAACCACAGTTGCAGTGGTTAGAAACAGTTCAATAATATGGGCAAAGGGATATGGAGAACAGCAGCAACTAGACCTCATCTACATGATAGCATCCGTGACGAAGACATTCACTGCAACGGCAATTTTCCAGCTCTTTGAACGGGGTATAATCGATCTAGATGACGATGTTAATGATTATCTTCCTTTTTCATTTAGACATCCTCTCTTCCCCTCCATTCCAATAACTTTCAAGATGTTACTTCAACATACATCTGGATTGAGAAAGTATTCAGACTTGTACTGGTATGGAATAACAGCAGAGGTTCTTGAGGAGCTGGGCTGGGCTAACCCACATGAATGGACTCCTTATCCATATTGGATTGAGGACCATCTTACTCCTAACGGATCATTGTATGATCCAGCTGTCTGGACTTATTTTAGGCCTGGGACCACTCGATTCTATTCTAACTTCGGGTATGATGTTCTAGGTTACCTTATACAGCGAGCTACAGGACAACCAATTTGGGAGTATCTCCAAGACAACATCTTTGACCCATTGGGAATGGATTGCACCGGGTACAATCATACTGATTTTGACGCAGGTCAACTTGCGACACCCTATGTCTACATGTTTGAACTGGACCCAGATTCTACTGGGAATAAGGCCTATCCTCACTATAATACCTTTAACTATGGTGCTGGTGGATTGCGTTCCAATATCTATGATCTAGCAAGATTCCTATTGGTCTTCATGCATGATGGGGTCTCTAATGGAGTACGTATTCTAGAAGAAGATACACTGCGGACAATGGAGTCATTAGAGACTGCGTGGTTTGCACCAGGAAATCCAATGGTTCGAATGAGTGGATGGGGTGGGACAGAAGGGGACGAATGGGCCTTTCACGCAAAAGGGTTTGTTTACTATGGCGGAAATACTACAGTCCCTTATGGTGTGATAACCTTTGTAAATCAGGGCCTAGACAGTGCGAGAGATGCCGCATTTTCAATCACGAAACTGCTTCAAGAATACGTTCACCAATATGATAATACATCATTAAACTGCACCAATAGTTTTGCATTGCTAGATGTTATTTTAATAACGACCTCGGTTGGAGTGGTAATAATAGTAATTACAATCATCATACGAAGAAAGATGCATTGACTTCTTGAGAATCTAAGAACTCCCTGTTTCATCTTTTCAACGGTATTCCATCAAAAGCGTTATATCCCAACCTCTATTCACACAACTCCACCAGCGCGGAGGTTGCCAAGCCAGGTTAAAGGCGCAGGGTTCAGGTTAGTTTCCCTAATGCTTTAGATTTTAATGTACTTTGGTACAATCTTGATATGATATGTTGAGTTTATTAGTTAGTGATACACCATTAATTCTGAGGTTTTAGTTGTTATTACAACTTGGCCAATTCGTGATTGAGAGGTGTT
>JAEOST010000650.1 GCA_016840245.1 Candidatus Thorarchaeota archaeon | reverse complement strand
GATACTTACACCGTTCCCATTGAGGGACAATATCTGAACAACGTAGCAGTGGCATCAGCTGTTCTAGATTGTGACAAAGTCATTCTTCTATCTCATGCAAAATTCCATCACATTGGACTTGCAAGTACTCTGAAGAACATGGGCGTAGGTATGGTTGGCAAACCGGGCAAAACTGCTATTCACTCTGAGCAGGGTCTCGAGATATATCCCGAGAAATGCAAGGGTGCTGAGTGTTTAGAGTGTGTCGCTGTCTGCCCACGACGATGCATCACAGTGACTGATACAGTATCAGTCAATATGGAGCAATGTGTCCAATGTGGTCATTGCTCATCCATTTGCTCTGGTAAAGTCAAGGCTGGAGCCCTCAAAGTGACATGGTCAGGAGCCAACATGGCAGAGAAGATTGTAGAGAACACACTCGGTGTTCTGGACTCTATCGGTCGAGAGAGATTCTACTTCTTCAATCTGGCTCTTGACATCTCAGATATGTGTGACTGTGTGTGTTATGGTGCTCCTCTGCTAATGCACGACTTGGGAATCTTCGGTTCTCAAGACCCGGTTGCGATTGACCATGCCACAATGGAAACGATGAGGGATGCACCTAGAAACACTGCGGTTGCCTCATCTGAGAAGGTTGATTCTTTGATAGAGAAATCATTACTCTTCTTCAATCATGGAGATGAACTTGGAATCGGAAGTACAGAATACGAACTGGTCGATCTATCAAGGAAGTAAATGGATGATAGAAGACAAATATGGCGGTTGCGAGTCGTGAGATATTGTGCAGACAGATACTGTTAATATGGCACATCCATCTCGGCCTGCGAGGTTTAGAGATGGGCAAATCCAAAGTATACTTCACAGATCGAAAGTCTCAGACGTATTACAACATGCTTGACAAGCTCGAACATATCTTCGTCGAGCTTGGTCTTGACAAGGTAATTCAACCTGGTCAAAAGGTCATGGTCAAGACGCATTTTGGCGCTTGGGGAAATACGAACTATCTTCGTCCTGCTTATGTCCGTAAAATCGTTGACCTAATCAAGGCTTCCGGTGGACATCCATTTGTTGCAGAGTCCTGTGGACTCGGCTATGGTCCGGGTGGTACCTATGGAGGTCGAACCACGGCTACAGAATACCTCTCAATGGCGGCATTGAATGGATTCAATGAAGGGACTGTTGGCGCGCCGTTGATAATGGCTGACGGGTATTGGGGCACAGATGTATTCAAAGTGAAGGTTGAGGGTGAGTACATCAAAGAAGTCGATGTTGCTACGGCCACCTTGGATAGTGATGTTGTTATTGTGTTATCTCACGCCAAGGGTCATGGTCTTAGTGGACTAGGTGGTGCCATTAAGAACATTGGAATTGGACTGGTTGGGAAACAGGGCAAAGCTGCAATGCATCTCGGTGAAATCTCAATCGATGAAGAAAAATGCCTTGGTCCTGAATGCTCAAAATGTCTGAAGGTCTGTCCAACCCGATGCATCACAATGACTGAAAAGGCTGTGATTGATTTTGATAACTGCATTAGTTGTGGTCACTGTAGAAGTGTATGTTCACGTGACGCAAAGGCTGGTGCTATTAATGCAGTTTGGAATCCACCTGTAACTCAGGCACCTCGATTTGTTGAGAATGCAGTTGGGGTAGTGGACTCAATTGGTGCTGACAAATTCTTCTTCATCAATCTAGCTCTGGATATCAGTGACAAGTGTGACTGCTGGAACACGGGGGCTGAGCTACTGGTTCATGACATTGGTATCTTTGGTTCAACAGACCCCCTGGCAATTGACCAGGCCTGTTTTGATGCAATCAATGATGCTCCAGCAAATCCAGAATCCTCTGTTGCAGATGTTAAGCAGGGTGACTGTAAACTGAAAGTGGCACATGGGCATAAGGATCCAGAATCTGGTGAATTACTATGTTTCGCTAATGTTCAGTTCACACATGCAGAGAAAATGGGATTGGGTTCACGAGAATATGAGATAGTCCCCCTGACAAAGGACCCTCCTGAAAAGAAAGGACCACATTGACAAGACCTGAGCTTGATTTATCAAGAGCTTGAGTTACTAAGGTGAGGAATATAGGTAATTTGTAGGTGAAAGAATGTCCCCCTTTAATGCGATAACTGGGATACTGCGAGACCTGGATTTGATCCTAGCAGCTGGTATTGCGTTCTACTCCCTTCTCTATGCCACATTTCTAATATCCTCTTGGATCAGAAGCAGAATCAGGAAGGGTGTGGACATTAGGTTAGGGTGGGCATTATTCCTTATTGGTCTTGCATTCAACTCGATTTTCTTTGTTATCGCCGATGTCTATACGGATACATATGAAGCGTACTTGTACTGGATACGATTTGGATACATCTCTGTTGATCTATCACTCGTTGGATTCTTCTTTGCTATGGAGCACATTCTTCCATACAACACACGAAACTCAATCACTATACTTGGACTTGTTATAGCAATCACAACTGTTTTCTTTTCCCAAGATATCATGAGACTCTTTGCCTATGCTATTGGAATTCTAGCTTTCATTATGCTCTTCTCATTCTATCAATATTTCAGAAAGAATGTGACTGGAGAGACACTCCCTGGTGTACGACTCATCTTCATTGGTATTCTGATTGGATTCATTGGTTTCATCCTGAGAACAGACCCAATATACGACTTCTTTGGAGAAGTTCCATATATCCTCGGACCTCTGCTACTGGTCGTTGGAATTGGATTGTTCGGTGCAAGTATACTAGTATCTCCTGCTTTCGATGAGTTAGATTGGGCAGAACAGTTGGTGGGTTTGTACGTCATCGGAGAAGGTGGTATCTTGATGTACCACCACAGATTCTTGGAGGTCTCAGATGTTGACGAAAATCTTGCAGCTGCTGGGCTATCTGGTGTACAGGACCTTCTCCGGGAGATTACAAGTGCTGAGGGTGGTTTCAATATAGTTTCCATTGGGGAATATGAAATTCTGTTCTCTCATGGAGGCCACGTTTCTTCCGCCTTAGTATCAAAGACCTCATACCAGATTCTATTAGGCAAGATTGAAGACTTTACGGAGAAGTTCGAATTATTATTCCAAGACATCATAAAGGAACATTCAAGATCAGTTGAAAACGATGAGCGTGCCTCAACTCTTGTTAAAAGTGTCTTTTCACCATGACACCCATCTCATTGTTCGAATGCGCAATTTTGCAGTTGATATTTAATACTTAAATAGAGCCATACATGT
>JAEOST010000649.1 GCA_016840245.1 Candidatus Thorarchaeota archaeon | reverse complement strand
TGAGAAACCACCCATGGTATGAGCAGTCCAATTCGTTGTATCGTAACCAAACCAACTCGTTCCAAATTCACGGTTTCCTAGATCAGTAGCCCAAGATTGGATAATCTCACCTGTTTGGTCAAATACATCGTAATCCGCCCAGACACTGATATTGTCGTGAGTAACCATTGAGATGTTGAGATTGTAAAGTCCAAAAGGTTCAACAGGTACCCTTAGTCCTGCCAATCCTCCATTATCAACACTCACTGAACCAGCGCCTTCAAGAACTGGACCCAAGTTGAATTGATACCAACCCCCAGCAGCTGAGGATGTTGCATATCCTTCAATGATGTAATCCCCTGCAGGTAGATATAGTGGAGTTGCATCATGAAAAGTTGAATCAGACACATCGGTGTCGCGATATAGACCGTCATCAAATACACTCCACAATCTCCATTGATATCCAGCGATTGGTTCGGTCTTATTCAGCTTCAACACTGAATCTTGACCAAGAGAAAGTTTGTATGCGAGCCTTTCATCCCCAGCTCGATTCTCATGATAGAATACGCGGTTCACAGGTAGTATAGGTATGTTTGGTTGGTCATGGTATATTGTATACCCAACCTCATCCATTCCCATGAATGTCAGATAGTAACTTTCACCTTGAAATGATTGGTAGTAATACGTATCGCTTGTTGCTGGCCATATGTCGAATACTCTATCAGAAGGAGACTCTCCCCAGAATGCATCCACATGCGGAATGATCATTGGTTCATACGGTGAGTAGATATCGTCATCGAGTTCAGGAAAGTTAAATGAATATCGTACTCGTCCAGGATGCGTGGAGTTTGATGTGAATTTGTATGTATGCGCAGTTGGGGCCTTCTCACTGTAGTGAAGTCCCTCAGTGGCAGATCCAGCAACCCACTCACTTCCGGAGAGGATTCCATCAATGAGAGTATTGAAACCAACGACTTGAGGTGTGACAGCTTGAGGAAACACATCCAGGGTGTGAAGACCTGCATCTGAGTTACCAAATAGAACAAGTAGTAAGTAAGTGCCAGGACCAGTTGGTATGAATGGGATAACACCTGCATCGCCACCCATTAGTTCCCAATATCCAAGAATCCTTTGACTCTCATCCACCACTACGAGTTCCATTTCAGTAGTGTCTTGACGAGATCCAACTGTTATGTGTACGAATTCCTGAGTTCCAAGAGTAAATATTCCAATATTCGGGATACCGGGTTCAAGTACAACAGTACTCTCTTGACCCAATGTGAGCGGAAAGATTGCTCGCTCTTGTGAAAGAGATAGCGACATCGCATCTGGTGTGCTATTGATGTATTCCATGAAATCTGGAAGATTTGTGGACTCTCCTAACCATCCGGGATAGGACGAGTCATAGGAACCGAAAGTTCCAACCATTCGATATGCAGGTCCAGTATAACCTCCACTCGACCGCGTCCAATATGGATCATCATTATAACTTGTATGTACATATGACACATCCTGTTCATGGTCCAAGAAATATGTTGCACCGTAACCTGAAAAACCTGGGTCAACATACATGTAGGCATGACCGTTATCTTCAGTAGCAAGCGATTGACTCGTTTTCTCAACAACTGTAACCGGAGTCAATGCTGACACTTGTGTAATGGGCAAACCTACTAGAAGTACAAGAAGCACAGAAAGGGGTATCAAGTATGGCCTCCTAACGCCTGACACATTATCCACCTAGCGAATTGTAAGGTAGAGTATGATAAAACGTTTGCTAGTCCATCATTGCTAATCAAAATCAATCCTTAAGCGCTGTCTTTCTTGTTCCCGTGCTCATGCCCGGGAATACCTGGACGGGTCATTCGTTTTGGGGATAGTATCCGGTCTAGTGCTTCCTCATCAAGTAGACCTTCCTCGAGAACTAGCTCACGAACAGGTCGTCCCGTTTCTAAGGCCTTCTTCGCAATCTTGGAAGATGCCTTATACCCAATTACAGGATTTAATGCGGTCACAAGCCCAACACTACGATGGACCACATCAAGACCAACTGGATTTGGTTCAATACCCTTGATACATTTCTCTGTGAATATTGGAATCGAGTTCTTCAGCACCTTGAGGGCCTGAAAGAAGTTGAACGCAATTAGTGGTTCAAACGCGTTTAGTTCAAGCTGTCCAGCTTGTGCTGCAAGGGAAATGACTTGGTCATGTCCTATCACTTGAAAAGCACACTGTATCACCATCTCAGGAATTACTGGGTTGACCTTCCCGGGCATAATAGAAGAACCAGGTTGGACAGGTGGAAGAATAATTTCATGAAATCCTCCAATGGGACCAGATGACATGAGTATCAGATCGCTACAAATCTTGCTGAGGTTGGTAGCTAATACCTTCAGTAGACCTGATGCATGAACGAACTCATCAGAGTTCTGAGTATCATCAATTAGATTCTCTGAAGTAACAAGTCCCAAAAGACCTGTGACTTCCTTAAGATGGGTTTCAGCCAAGCTGATGTATTCAGGGTCAGCATTGAGCCCAGTGCCAACTGCTGTTGCTCCAATGTTATGTGTATTCAATACCTCAACAGCCAGACCAATTCGGAGGAGGTCTCTCTTGAAAGCAGAAGACCATGCTGAGAACTCTTGACCCAATGTTATTGGTACTGCGTCTTGCATCTCAGTACGACCAAGCTTTAGGATGTCTTTGAACCAGTCAGATTTCTCATCAAGAGCAAGAATCAGTTCCTCCAAGCAGGAGGAGAGGTCTCTCAAACCATAGATTGTAGCAATCTTAATGGCTGTGGGGTAAACATCGTTCGTACTCTGCGACATGTTCACATGGTCATTAGCTTGGACAGGGGTCAGAGTATTTCGAGGATGACCAAGAATCTCATTCGCACGAGATGCAATAACCTCGTTTGCATTCATATTAGTGGAAGTACCTGCTCCACCTTGCATCATGTCAACAACGAACTCCTCTACAAGCTGACCACCAATGATCTCATTACACGCTTGAATGATAGCGTCACCATATTGCTTCTCGATATGTCCCAAATCGAGGTTTGCGAGAGTACATGCCTTCTTCACCATCCCTATGGATTTTACAAAAGTTGAGTAGTTGAATAGTGAAACTCTTGAAACCGCGAAGTTCTCCATCGCTCTAAGTGTCTGTATTCCCCAATAAGCTTCAGCAGGAATCTTTCTTGCTCCAAGGAGGTCGCTCTCGTCTCTGTACTCAGACATCAACACACCACACAGGAGTTTGTAGGTAAACACAATCGAACTTGAACTATTCGTGTTGGTAATGTGAAGAGAAATAGATTCAGAATCCTGCAGCTTGTCCGTCTTTTCGTCGATCAGATCCACCTACCCAAGCTTCACCAATCCTTAGTATCACCTGACCTCCTCCAAACCCAGACATTGTTTCATGTACAAGTCGATGACCCATCTTCCGAAGCTCGTCGTGGACATGTACTGGAACACCATTCTCCAAAGCCAAGGTGTTGTCCAATTGGTTATGATTGAATCGAGGATGGTCCATTGCCTCTTGTGGCCTCATACCACAGTCCATAAGGTTGCTGACAAACTGAGCATGAGCCTGTGCCTGATGAGCCCCACCCATTATACCCATTGCACCATAGAAATCATGCTTCTTCTCAAGAATTGCTGGAATTATCGTATGAAAAGGACGTTTCTCGGGAGCATAGCTGTTTGGATGTTCTGGGTCAAGCGAGAAGAGATTTCCTCTGTTCTGGAGCTTGATGCCAGTTCCAGGGACAACAAGACCACTTCCAAATCCCATGTAGAGGGAATTGATGAAAGACACGACCAGTCCAGAGTCATCAGCAGTGGCAAGATAGACTGTGTCACCTTTGGGTTGAATTCCAGTTCCAGGTGTATCCATCGCACGCTCTCTGTCGATGATTGATGCACGCGTCTTTGCGTATTTCTTAGACTCGAAAATGTCACTGGGAATATCATAGAATGAAGGGTCTGCATTGTGAGCAAGTAGATCTGCATAAGCCAGCTTCTTTGCTTCAATCATGAGATGGTATCTCTCTGTGTCCAGAGCCCCCATAATAGATAGATCAAACTCTTCCATAATGTTGAGCATGTTAAGAGCTGCAAATCCTTGACCATTTGGTGGATGCTCATAAACCGTGACTCCATGATAGGTTGTGCTGATTGCTCTTGTCACTATACTCTCATGAGTCTTCAAATCATCAAGTGTCAAGAATCCACCTTCTTGCTGTACAGTGTTGACAAGTTTTTCTGCAATCTCACCGTTATAGAATCCTTGGACTCCAGACTCAGCAACTGCTCTGAAGGTCTCTGCTAGGTCCCTATTCCTCATCTTGTCACCCATTGTAGGAGCCCGACCATCTATGGTGTAAACACGTTTAGCCTCTGAATTAATCAGATTAGGAAGGGTCATCTTCCACTGAGCAGCAATAATTGGTGAAACAGGGAATCCATTCTCAGCATATCGTATTGCTGGAGTTAGGATTTCTGAAAGTTCCATGGAGCCATAATTCTCAATCATATAAGCCCAGAGATGTATTGCTCCAGGAACAGTTACCGGAGCACCACCCCGAATAGGTATTTCATTCCATCCCCTTTCTAGAAGATTGTCAAGAGTGGCAAGAGACCCTGACTTACCAGACCCATTCAGACTGATAGGCTCCTTCATATCAGGAGAGTAAAGAAGTGCGAAGGCATCACCACCGCATCCGGTACTGAAGGGTTCAGTGACATCAAGTACTGCAGCAGCTGCGATTGCCGCATCGACAGCATTTCCACCGGATTGAAGAATAGTGAAACCAGCCTGTGTAGCTAGAGGTTGAGATGTAGATACCATAGCCTTCTCTGCCAGAACCTCAGACCGACTATAGGGTCGAATCGAGAATACCATCTCTTGTACACTTCCCAGTCAAAAAAGGAATATACACTTACTTCAAGGATTCGGTTTCATTTCTTCTGTTCTCGAATCTTCTTTTTGAGGTCACGGATATATGGTTTCGGATCCATTCGCCAACTCGATGATTCAAAATCAAAAATGGAATTCCAGACTCTAGAACTTTCAACAACAGTTAGGTCATGGGCGGATTGAATGAAACAGGATTCCAGATGTGGTCTGAGAGTATCGAGACCTCGCATATACCCCAAGATGTCACCGGAGTCCATCTTTGACCTTAGACAGAACCTTGTAGGGGTTTCCATAAATAGAACAGAAGCAAAAGGCAACTCTTGGAAACATGACAGCACAGGATGTTTTGGTTCATCAACCTCAAAGAAGGTGTATATGTAAATTGAATCCACATCAGGTCCCATGACCCATCTATAACCCTTGATTACTCCAATCCGTTCTAAACGCTTTATTCGTTTCCCGATTTGAGTATCGGATAGTCCTAATTGACTACTGAGATCCTTTAGTGTGGTCGTAGCATCCTCTCTCAGCTTGATTATTATCTCAATATCCCTAACATCGAATGATTTCAAACTCTGCTCGTGGTTAAATTCAATTCTAGAACTCTTACCTTTCTTCAAAATTCCCTTTGATTTCTTAATCCACTTCTTCCAATTCCAGCGCCATCTATCATCACGACTGAACTGACTAATATCAGCCTTGAAGATAATGTAATCCGCATCATCAAAGAAGAGATGATTCGTAATCAATTTGGCATCATATAGACTATCAATTATTCTGTTGAACTCAGCGTATTCGTCGCGAATATAGGCGGTATGACTAAGATATCCATTGTATCTACCATATGATGGACTCAGATAGTAGAAGACTGGAAATGAGTCCAATAGACTCAGAGTTAATTCACGTTTACTATCAGTTGTGTCGAGAAGTACGACAGCATCACCAAGTCCAAATTGCAGTTCATGACTCATTGCTAAGAGAGTTGTGAGATACCCGGATTCCTTTAGTTTTGACAGTCGATATCTTATGGTTCGAGCTGGATAATCAAGAATCTCTGCAAGTCGCTCAGCAGATACATTACCACCCATTCTATCAAGGGCTGTAAGTATCTCAGCATCTTTCTTATCGAGTTTCTTTGGTTCCATCAAGCATTCACACTCGTTCGACGCAAGGATTGCTCATGGCAAAACGCCTATATACTGTATTGCCG
This sequence comes from Candidatus Thorarchaeota archaeon, assembly GCA_016840245.1. The sequence continues at coordinate 3,605 of JAEOST010000649.1, read as the reverse complement.
ATATAGAACATGCATTAATCGGCAATAAAAAAGGTTTTGTTTGCCGTAATTTGGCTCGGTTGGTTACAACAAGGAGTAGAAGACAATGATACTAAATCTAAGAGTCATGCCAAAGAGCGCTCTGTTGGTACTGGATCATGTTGCCTGTGAAGGACCATCTGCACCTCGTGAGATTGCAATGTGTTGCGAGGTCCCTCTAAGAACAGTGAGCTTCGCTCTCAAACGATTGCGAGAACATGACCTACTTGTTCGAGTTCCAAATCTTGAAGACATGAGAACACCAATGTATCGTGTTAATCAAGAGAGAGTGAAAGAGATGAGGCAGTCACTGCATGACCTCAGGATACGAGCAGGTCTTCACCTCAGAATGTTCTAATCCACGTTCCCTACAATTGGATACTTGTGACGTTTCCAGCCTTTCATTCCATCGATTGGTACGAGCACATCTTCGATGCCAGCTCGTAGCATCACACTTGTAGCAGTTGTGCCCCGAACTCCTGCAGGACAAATGATTGCTTTCGGGCCTTCTCTTCTCAATGACTCCAGATTGTCGTGCAATTCAGTCAAAGGTACAGACTTTGAGTTTGCAATACGCTCCTTTTCGAATTCATGAGATTGTCTGACATCAATGGGAGTCACTACTTTGTTGTCAATATCAGATTTCATTACTTCCAGAAGATATCTCTGCAGACTACGTGTCTGCTTCCCAGCATTAGCCCAACCTTCAATTCCACGGGCAAGATAGCCAACGACATTATCTAATCCTACCCTTACGAACAATCCTCTTGCTTCATGGAAATTAATATGTCGCTGAAGAACGAATAGGAAGTAGTGCTCCGGTTTCGCAATCCATCCAGCAAAGAGCCCCATATCACCGAGACTCATACTGATAGAGCCAGGTATATGTGCCTGATGAAACTCAGCAGGAGACCTAGTGTCTATCGCGTAGTACTCAGGATCATCCAACATCATCTCGAACATTTCAACATCAAGTATCTTCGGAGCATCCATCTCTGCCAGCAAGGGAGGTCCCACTGTGTTTAGACGTTCGCAGTTCTTGAAGTAGGGAGCCAATGTTAGTTGTTGGTTCAGTTTCGAAGTCACGAATTCTTCCTCATTCATAGAGAGCCATTTATTGTTGGAGCGTTCGTATCCGATAGTTGTGAAATCACGTTTCCCAATTGATCCACCGCAGACGGAACCTGCACCATGACCGGGATAGACAATGACTCCATCACCAAACTTCAGAACCTTATCGTATAGACTTTGATAGAGGGCACGTGACATCTCATCATGGTGTTTAATGTCTACAAGGTCGGTTCGACCAACTTCATTTACAAAAAGAGTGTCACCTGTAAATACCATCAACGGGTCCGGACCCACAGAACGATCTGATAGGAGATAGCACATGGAATCAGGAGTATGCCCTGGTGTGTTTACACATCTTATCTTCACGTTTCCAATAGTGAAGGTCTCGCCATCAGCAATGCTATCATCCCCGTATCTGAATGATGTCGCATCACTGTGTCCAATCCTAGCGGTTGGTATGTAGTACTTGAGTTCCACAGATCCGATCACATAGTCCTCATTTCTATGAGTTTCGAAGATATGTTTGATTTCTGCTTGATGCTTAGCAGCCAAATTGAGGTAGACATCTACGTCTCTCCGTGGGTCTATTACAAAGGCTTCTCCTTCTGATACTACAAAGTATGAGAGTTGTGCAAGACCTTCTGAACGTATTGTTTCGATTCTCAAGATTCAGGCAACCTTTTTTCCACTCAAGAGTCTGACCTTTTAAGCTGTCAGATAGATGCTTAGTTCAATGGGGGCTGCCTATACTATCCTATCTGTGTAGAGATCCTTTGGAGTGAACCCGAACATTCCACCCACCCAATTTCCAGGGAAGGATCGAAGTTTGATATTGAATGCAGCTGTTGCCTCGTTGTAATCTAATTTGGCGTTAGTTATTCTATTTTCAGTGCCAGCAACTTCAACAAGCCAATCTTGGTAAAGAATATCAGCTTTCAAATCGGGATATGCTTCAAAGGCAATAATGATTTGGTTGAGTGTGTCAGTCACAGTATCGGATAGATTGTCCCTTTGAGCAAGACTATCGTTAGCACTCATCCACTGTGTTCTGAGGTCAACAAGTAAGAGGAGAGTGTCTTGCTCATAAGCCCCATAGCTCTCAACAATGGTTTGTATTTGCGGAATCAAATCCATCTTACGTTCAACCTGTATCCATATGTTACTCCATTCAGTTTCCGCCTCGTAATCAAGTGTAACGAGTTCATTGTAATTCCCGATTATCATCACACCGCTTATGGCACCGATTGCTAACACACCAATCAGTACACAGCCAATGACAGCTTTCATTTCCATCTCAATTACCTCTATATCTTAGTATGAATATCCTCCACCCTCAGAGCTTCCACCCCCACCTCGCATTCTGAAGCCACCCCTCAAAAAGACTGTAAATCCTAATGAAATCATAATGGCATATCCCAGTGTAACCAGAGTGGGATCTAGCCACCAGGTGAATATCAAGAGACCACCAATCCCTGCCAAGGGAATTATGGCTTGCTCTCTTTTTCTTGACGCAAATATCAACCAGTTCCAGAGCATGACGAATCCAACTGAGATGAACATCCCGGCAATCAGAGGATTCTCAAATGCAAAAATCTGCCAGCCAACTGGGTCTGGTTGTTGACTTCTAATACTGGGATCGTCCCAGAACTCATCATAGAAGGCCCATACACCTTCCTCAAATCCTTCGTACCAGAAATCCAACTCGAACCAGGGCACCATGTTCTCCTGAACAATGTGGCTTGCTTCAGAATCAGTAATTGCGCCTTCGAGACCCTGACCCACCTCGATTCTAACAGAGTATTCGAAGAGGTCATAATCGTAGTAGACAAGAATCAGGAGACCGTTGTCTACATCAGCCTTACCTATACCCCACTGATTGAACAGAACATTTGCATATCGTTCAAGGTCGTATCCTTCAAGATCATCAGTTGTTACGACAAATATCTCAACAGTCGTATTCTCTTCAATCCAGTACAAGTCTGCTTCAAGCCAATCTTCTAAGTCGGGATACTCAAAGTCATATAACAAGTAGGCCCAGTCATTCACATATCCAACCGCACTGGAAGGAATTGCTACAGCTGAAGAAGCTAATCCAACACAAAGTAATAGAGAGAATCCTATTACAGTCAAGCTTCTCCAATGTGATTTTCTGGTTCCCATGATGTATTCCCCATGCAAAGGAAATGTTATTGTTTGTGGAATATTTATTGCACAACCAAAGATTAAAGCCAAGCTCTGATGAACTCACATGGACGCATTATGACAAAAAACGGACAACAATCATCGAGTACAAATGATGGGGTCATTGCCAAGGCGTCGTTTCAACTAATCCGTGATGCGGCACTGAGAGTGTTAGGGGACTGCAGTGAAGAACTCATACTTCCAGATGGTTCGAAGGTTGACGTGAAACCACAGATTGAGGAAGGAGACCAAATCATCTTCAAAGAGAATATGGACCCGTGCCCTGCAGTAGTTGTTGTCACCAATGTTGGTCCCGATACGTGGTATGTCATGAG
>JAEOST010000648.1 GCA_016840245.1 Candidatus Thorarchaeota archaeon | reverse complement strand
ACAACGACTCTTTGTACAACTTGAGCGGATGCAGACGAGTTGAGAAATTCACCTGCATATTCCGCACGAATCACAAAGTCTCCAATTTCATTGAATGTATATGCAAAAGCGCAGGTGCCATCAGCACCAGTTACGCGAACCGTTTGGGTAAGTATAGTTCCATTGGAATGTTCAACAGTAAAGGTGACATCCGAACTCTGGATTGGGAGTAATTCCCAATCAAGTAACTGTGCTTGAAATCCTACTGTAGCTGCTTGATCGACAGGAAGACCATTGAAATCAATCGTAACCTGAGAGTCACCCAAGATTGTGATAGATTCAACCTCAACAGAGGAATAGAGCCAAGACTGTGAATTGAGTGTAGCAGTGATAACAAGACCCCCAGGATTTGCCAGTGTGATTGGCAGCGTTATTGTGCCATCAGCAAGGGTTGTATTCGTCATATCAAGGATAGGAACTCCATCCAAGACTGCAACCGTATTCACCAGTACACCCATTATAGGAACTGAACTGCTATCAAGAACGGTAATTGAGATGCTGTCCAATGATGGAGCAATTGCGCCACCTAGAAGGCTGATAGATACACTGGTTGATTCATAGACATCATAGAAACTAGAACAACAGCCTGATTCATAGAGGCTTGTCCGTATCGTACTAATTGTAAGGTTGTTGCTACCTCGATCAGTAGGAGTCCAACTGATGTTCAACAATCCTGATGATAGGACTCCTGTAGTTTCAAAGACAAGTGTCCCATCAGGGTTTCTGACGACGAACGATACGGTTAGTCCAGTTATTCCTCCCCCCGAATGATCAAGTGCTTGCACAAGACTCCATCCCTCAATGCCCACCTCGAACGCGGATGATCCAGAGAAAGAGAGAGTGACGGGTATCCTGAGATTACTCACAATGGAATCTTGCCCCGATTGCCGAGAAGCAGATCCAGCAAATGTAGCAGTGATCTGGTAGGAACCCGGACTTGAGGCCGTCCACTGGAAGGACCCTCCTCCAGTGCTGTTCGTCGTCAGACTTGTCTGATATACGATTGTTGATGGTAGGTAAAGAATCTCAATGGATACTGATTCACCTTCGATAGGATTGCTAAGTGAATCATACAAAGAGATCCAAATATTCCATGTCGAATTTACCAAACCGTTTGTTGCTATTCCTCCTAATGTTAGAGTGCTTGAAGACCAAGAGGTCAATAATGATGATTGCATAGTTCCTTCTAGAAGTCCGGAACCATCGAAGGTTGCGTCAAGTGTATAGTTACCGTTCTCACTAAGCAGAAGATAGAATGACACTTGCCCAGTACTGTTCGTCACTAGTGTGCTATCATAGATTACAACCGATGCGGGAGAAGTTACTTGAATTGAGATAGAATAACCTGCAAGCGGTACTCCACTATCAGTTGAAAGATATGCAGTTAGGAGGACTGTATCATATTGATCATAGACACCAGCTGTCTGCCATGTGATTTCAGTTGCTTCAAAGATATCTATCGAGCCATTGGCTGTGCATCCCTCAAGGGTTCCATTCCTTTCGAAGGCAAGAGTGAATGTGAAGTTACCTCTCTCTGTCGGAGTCCAACTGAATTGACTTGTAGCAGATTCTGAAAGCATCGTGTCCGTAAAGACAACTTGTTGTGTGTCATCTTCGATTTGCAGTGTGACTGTCTGATCTGAAATCAAAGAATCATTTGATGAGAAATGAAGTGACCACGGAATATCAATGGCGACACCAACATCGCCAGCAAGCTGGGATGCAGAATTGAGATAGGTCAGGTCTGGAGCTTCAATGAGTACTGACTCCTGAAGGATAAGAACATCGCAATGAGTTCTGTTAATGTATACCGTCAGGTTATGAGGACCAGAACCAAAATTATCAGTTGGTATTGAGAATGCCATAGGACTAGTTGAAGAGTAAGTCCACTGTTCATAATGAGATTCATCACTCAGACGAAGAATAACTTGAGAAGTCCCTGCATCACCACCAGATGATAGAGTCCAACTAACTGAACCATTTATCGTATCCCCTAGTAGAACCGTAGGAGACTGAACCATGAGGGACCCACTCAATGAGCCTACAACCTGTGTGTTCAACTGATCATATGAGCGTGATTCGTTGTAGTTCCATACCATCACTGATACGTTTTGGGAGCCTAGAACTGTGTAATCATTGGGAACTTGTAGTGATAATGTATCAACTGATGAAACGTCATCAAATCTAGTCCATGAATCAAATGCATGGACGTAAACTGAATGAGTTGGTGTTGCTGAGGTGATTGTAACGAAGATATCCATTACATCGCCGACCCCAACCGTTGGACTCACAGCAGCAGAAACAGATGAGCCTTCAGTCTCAGGTACCAGAGGTCTGAGCCCGAGTATAGAAAGCAACTCTAATACACCTGCTGTGAAAACAGGTTGCCACAATTGGGATGCATTGTACCAGCCAGTCGAGAAAGGATTGCTTCCGAGTGCGGTAAGGACTTGTTGTGTATCAATATCAGTGAGGTCAACAGCGAATGATGAATTTAGAAGAGCTAGGGTTGCCGCATCGCGACTAAGCGACCATAGATCATCATACTGAATTCGGCTAGAAATCACTGAAGCGATTTCTGAAGCCATAGTTGAATCAATCAGATCAAGTCTTAACGCGGCTCGAGTACATAGCCAATCGATGGCAGATTGCGATTCCACAAATGGGTGTATGGTCCACCCTGTTGAGTCCCAGGTTCCTGAGCTATACTCAGAAAGTATTGCCGATTCTAGGCTTGCTCTATATTGGATAGTATCTAACGAATCAATGAGGTATAGAGTTTCAACAGCAGCTACGCTTTGTTGCATATGTGCGGTACCAAACAACATGGTCGGTTTGTAATGGCCTGTGGCATATTGACATTGAGAAACATAACTCACAGTGTCACCAATAACATCACCAGTCAATCCAATTCCAAGTGCAAGATTGGTTGTGATT
>JAEOST010000647.1 GCA_016840245.1 Candidatus Thorarchaeota archaeon | reverse complement strand
CCAAGTCTTAGCCATGTTTGGACAACATGTAGTTGCAGTTGATGGCATACGCATTGGTGCAGGCGGACTTGAAACTGAAGGAAGTGATGTAAAAGCATTACTTATGTCCCCCAGACATGCTGCGATGGATGTTCTGCTCTCAGTTACTTACAAAGGGGCTAGCGGTGTGATTATAGTACTAAAAGAGCCGGATCCCCATATTGAAACAATTTATAGAAATGAGATTCGCGATAAGATGGGGGTTGGCATCCCGACTCGTGTTGTTGCTATTGAAGGCGAATTGGATGAGTACAAGAAAGAGGAAATTGCATTGTTGTTCGAAGAGATACTTGAGGAGATTCTAGCATTAAAAGAAGCAGAGTCAAAGTGAACCCTATATTCGTGATACAAAGCCTTTTGTCGTAATCATATGTGATTCTTCATGGGTGTCCTTGTGAGTAAAGACAAGAGAGAATCAGAGGACTATTGGCTAGGTGTGCGAGATGCACTAAGAATGATCGATTCTTTTGTGAATTGGTCACGAAGGAATCCTGGTCGTGCTAAGACAATAGATGATTTCATTACCGACGGTCTCCTAGCTGCTGCGAAACGCTGCGAGTCTTGTTTGAGTCAAGAACTCGGTCTCAGCTTCACTGGAGAATCAAAAGACTCGGAGTCTGCTGATGAGGTGAGTGCTCCACCGAGTGATGAAGTAGCAATTGAGTTTGAAGAGCCAACACATGAGTCCGAGTTGCAATTTGAAGATAGCCCACTAAGTGATGCTATGGGATATTCAAGTTCTAGTGATGAAGTGGAGATTGTGGCTTCTCCTGAAACAGAATCCATCGATTTGGAAGAACTCCCTGCTGTTGAGATTCCGACAGAGGATGCAGTATTGGATATTGAAGAAGCAGAGAGTGCTGATATCCCCCATGAGCCAATTCTTCCTGATGAGGAAAATGGAGCAACTCTTGATGAGATTGAACCCACTCCCGGCATAGAGATGGATGAATTAGAATTAGAGAGTACAACTAGAGACTTCAGTTCAGACTTTGAGGTTGCTGAACCAGAACCCTATCTGGTCGATCCACCTCGGTCTAGTTTTGATGAATCCGTGGATACACCCGAGGGGACCTCTAGCACTGAGACTGAACCACCCGCCCCTCCTGAAGATGCTACTGTGCCTCCTCCCCCTACAGAAGATGAAGGGTTCACCTGGAGAGACTATGAATCCGCTGTAACCCCACCAGAAGAATCAACCCCTGAACCAGACGAATCTGTTTCTGAGCCTATTTCCCCTCCCACAACACCTGAAACACCAGCTACATGGAGTCCATATGACGAACCATCACTCCCAGTTGATGATTCAGAAGAAAGCGCAGAAATCGAAGAAGATGAGGTTAAAACTGAGGACGCACATGAAGATACATCTGAACCAAAACCACCACCACCACCACCCCCAGAGAGCGACGAGACGGAAGAAGAGCGTAGACGGCGTGCTCGAAGATTATTCTTCGGAACTTAGTTTCCCACATACTGGACAATTATCGACTCTCTTCAATTCGAAATACTCAATGGCAAGGGAGTCGATGTCTACAGTCATTAGCTGACGGAATAATTTTGGTTTCCTATTGGTAGCAATAAGAACTGCTTCTCGAACCTCTATTGCCCCAACAATTGAGAGAAGAGTTGGCGAAACCCCAATCTTGGCACAAGTCAATTCCGGATTGTCTTTAGCATCTCCCAACATACAATGAAGACAACCTGTCGCACGCGGGATAAATGTTGATAGATTTCCGTAATATTCAACTGCTCCTGCAAAGATGTACGGTATCTTTAGATTGACACTAGCGGTATTAACAGATCTTCTGGCTTTGAAAGAATCTAATCCATCAATGATGATATCTGCACCTCTGATTAGTTTAACAGCATTGTCTTCATCGATTTCTGATACAACTGATTTAATCTCTACTTCGGGATTCATTCGTGTCAGATTCAATGACGCAGCTTCAGCTTTGTTTTTGCCAAGGTCGTCAGTATTGAATAGTGTCTGACGTTGGATGTTGGACAACTCAACAATGTCGTTATCGATGATCGAAATTTTTCCAAATCCGATGGCTGCGATCAGCCTGAGTGCTGCACTACCGAGACCTCCGGCTCCGACCATACAGATTTGTGTATTCATTATTGATTCTATTGCCTCTTCGTCGAAGTCACGTAATGCAAGCATCCGTGAGTATCTCTCACGTTGGTCCTCTGTGATAGTCATTGAAATTCAAGAATTGATAGACTCACTTAAAACCTTGGACTAACCAGCTCGATAACATGGAATCGGTTCCACGAGTGGCAGTCGCAGTAAAACGTAATCAACGAGAGGCCTTATCCACTGCTGTTTCTAGTTTGCCATCACCCCTCTATTTAACCAAGAAGATCGACCGAGTTGTAATCAAGCCTTCAATTTACAATCCTCTGACTCCTGGGAATACAAGTCTGGAAATAATGCAGGCCGTCGTTCGAATGTTTAGAGAGATCGCTCCCATGCAGGTTATTGAGAGTGACAATCCCTTGCGCTCAGCTGAAGAAGCCTTTCGTCTCTCTTCATTTGAATCACTTCAGGATGAGAGAGTTACTCTAGTTGGATTATCAGAGGCTGAATTGGTAGAGATGAAAATGCCCGGGAACCTGTTTGACTCTTTGTTGATGCCAACGTTGCTCTCGGGTCCTCGATTACTTGTCAATATAGGCACTCTAAAGGTATATCCGGAGGTTGGTGAGATTGGAGCTGGATTGAAGAATCTCTTGGGACTGATTCCTGAGCGTGACAAATCGGTCTATCATTCAAAATTAGATGATGCACTCATAGATCTAGTCACAGTCTATAGGCCTGATCTTACAGTGATGGACCTGACTGAAATTGTAATTGGCAATCGTGAGGACCGAAATACCAAGAGGATCAATGGGGTTGTTGTTGGTGAAGACCCTGTAGCTGTTGATGCATTCTGTGCAAGTCTTGTTGGTCAAGATCCGATGAATATTCCATATCTGCGTCGTGCTCATGAGTTAGGTCTTGGTACTGCTCTAGTTGACAAGATTGCTATACATGGAACTAAAATGCAAATAGCACTACTGCAGAGCCTCTGTAAAATTTAGGACCCATGCACAACTGATATAACTACCGTTTTACTGGACCGAGTCTGCTCCAATGTTACATGGTGACGTCAGCTGGTGAATATCCTTGGACTGGACTTCGCACTATATGGAACGAATTCCTCCATCTGGTACACTCAAGATGTTCGACCTTGCCGCCAAGATTGAGGCTGCAGGTAAGAAAGTGTATCACTTCGAGGTTGGGCAACCTGATTTTCCAACTCCAGATAATATTGTCAATGCAGCGATAGATGCGCTAAAACAAGGCGTGACTAGATACACATCTTCCCGTGGTATAACACCCTTATTGAAAGCAATTGAGAAATATTATGCTCGGAGAAGTATTGAGATTGATGGTTTGAGCAATGTAATAGTGACGCCCGGTGGTAAGATGGCTCTCTTCATGGGATTTCTTGCTACGATTGATGCAGGTGATGATGTTCTCGTGTTGTCGCCAGCATGGCCGACCTATAGAGTCTTGACTCGAATACTTGATGCTAAGCCAGTAGATGTTCCAACTCAACCTGGTTATGTAGTTGATGAGGAACTGTTGAAGAATAAGGTCTCAAAAACCGTGTCTGCCATGGTCATAAACAGTCCGAATAATCCTACAGGTGGCGTTTTGACGAAGGCTACTCTGAAGTTGATCTACGACCTATCTGTGGACCATGATTTTGTGGTCTTTAGTGACGAGATCTATGAGTCCTTGGTTTACGATGGCTTTACGCAGAATTCAATGCTTGAAATTGACAAGAATCTTGAACGTACAATGGTTCTCAATGGACTCTCAAAGGCCTATGCTATGACTGGTTGGAGGCTTGGGTATGCAATTGCGAACGAGGAAACGATTAACAATATGGTGCGTATCCAGCAGAATACAACATCATGCGCAACATCATTCGTCCAAGCTGCGGGTGTTGAAGCGCTCAACGGGGATCAGAGCTTTATCACATTGGTTCAGAAAGAGTACCAAAAACGCCGTGACAGAATTACTAAGCTTTTCAAAGAGATGGCTCAAATCCCATGCATCGATCCCAAAGGTGCTTTCTATGTATTTCCAGACTTTTCTGAGTTTGGTTTGAGTAGCAATACACTAGCGGAGTTATTGCTGAAAAAGACCGGCGTTGTGAGTACACCGGGTACCGTGTTTGGAGATCATTATGACAATCATCTTCGATTCTCCTATGCAACCTCGCTTGATGTGATTGAAGAAGGGCTCATGAAGCTCACAGAATTCCTTCCAACTCTATAAGAGCATACATGCCCACAATATCCTGAGGTGTGATATTGGCTTCAGAGGATACTGGTATACACTTTGAATGCATACAATGTGGAGCTTGTTGTAAACAAGTTGACATGATTGTGACAGTCACATCTCGAGATGTTGCCCGATTAAGTGTCGGTCTTGGATTGTCAGCTAAAGAGTTATTGAAAGCTCTCGATTTCTATGTACTTCCAGAGGGGCAGACGATTCCTGACGGTCTCCGACAGATTCCTCGGGTTATGACTGAACAGGGTATGGCCTACGTTGCATTGAAGAAGATCGAAGATGGGTCATGTATATTCCTCGATAACAACCTCTGTCTGATTCATCCGATTCGTCCTGCAGTATGTGCATCATTTCCTTTTGTGTTTAGAGCTGAGAATAACGAGCTTGTTTGGTCTCTTCATGCCAAACGAGAGATTTGTCCTGGTCTGAAAGAAGGTCCTGTTATTCTCTATTCTGAACTATTGGTATTGTCAAAAGAGCCATTGAGTGATTTTGAGCATTTCAAAGAAATTGCACACAAGTGGAACACCTCACAGAGAGAGTGTACCGCTTTGGGTTATGTTGAAACAGCTATTTCTGAGTCACTCTCTTAGAACAACTCTACTTCTCAGCTACCCGAGCAAAAGAACCTCGGATCTTTGGATTACAATCTGCTTAGAATTTGGAGTACGTTTCCAAAGTTATGTTCAACTGTTCGACTCTTTTCAGCATACGATTCAAGTTGGTCGAATCGTTTTTCTGATTCAACTAGCTTCTTGAACCGATCAGAACGAATCTCAGCATGGATTTCTTGATTGATGTTCAACACGTGTGCAGACGTCTTCAGAATATATCCGAGATACTTGATCAGCATATGAAAATCTGCAGTATCTCTCAGTTGCAATGTCTGGCTATAGAACTGAAACTCAAGTCGCGTCAGGAGTAGTCTACTTTCAACAAGTTTGATTAACCAATCCTCTGCATCCTCTCTGAACAGGTCATTATGAAACTGGGACCAGTAACTCTGTTGATCTAATAGCTGAACCAGGTAGCTTCGAAGGAATGCAAAGTGATCCACCCCTTCTTCAATATCATCCTCAGTGCCAATAGACTTCATTCCATCCATCTGGCTGTGTTTCACCGCAATCATCAAAGAGAATTTGTCAACGTATCGTTTTACTTCGTCTGTCTTGTCCTTAAGGGACATGGTATCTGTGAAGGTATCGCTCAACGTGAGCAAGAATTTGTACAGGCATTCGCTACATATCTCTGCACTTGCTGACAGGTCTTTTGTGGACAAGAATTGGAGGGCATCCTCTAAATCGTCTCCAGGAACGTCCCTGTCATGAATTCGTAGCATCCAACCCTGAGAAATACAGTAGACCTTATTGTCTGGATAGTTGACGAATATTGAGGCATAGCATACGTTATCATCAGACGCCTGTTCTTCTTCCATTGATAGTTTAGAGTCGTGGAATCCGAAAATTGCAGGATCGATTTCAATGCATTCAACTTCCAAAATGCTGTCATCGTTTACGCAGAGCTTTTCGTCACCGAATACCTTGTAACAGGGACAACCTCGTACAAGTCTTATTGTGCCTTGACGACCATTGCTCTCATCTTGTGCATAAACCAATACTGTATGCTCCAAATTGCTCTAATATCAGATCCTGAACCTGAAATTTCCTCTTGTATGAAACGATTTTAGACGTTATAGAAGTTATTGTGTCATCATACCTCAATCTGATTCAGGAGTTTGACAAGGTTACTGAATCTATATTCACTCATCTTTCGATGATTGTCATTCAAGTCCAACATTTCTTGAATGTCTTGAGGCATCCGATTTTGGCTATATAATATGTGAGTGGTTTCTCGTATCTTATTATTCAGTTCAAGGACATGTTCTGAAAGTTCAACCATGAACTTCAAGAGACCTAGAGCAATGAATTGATCTGTGGAATCCTTTAGAGTCATTACTTGAAGGAGAAATACAGCTTCAAGTCTGCATAGCTGGTTATAGTGCTCAAGCAATGTACGGAGTTCTTCAACACCCTCCAACTCACGTATTTCCGCTATCTTTTGAGTCCAGAGAGTTCTTTGTGCATTTAGCTTCTCAATCTGTTCTCGGATTATTCTGGTTGATTTCTCCTCTTGTGTCAACTCCTCTCCATTTCCTCCCCCGAGGTCTAGCGCCATTTGGATGAAGAGTTCTCTTACATAGTTTTCAATCATCTCAGCCCTCTCAGATTTTGTGAATATGTCATCAAAGACATGGCCAAGAGTTACTAGATACTTGTATAGACAGGATGAACAAACAACTCCATTTGTTGACATCTCTTTTGATGTAACAAAGTTCAATGCAGATTTGATATCTGCTGCCTTAACTTCCTGATTGTTTATGTAAAGCCTTATTCCACGACTTACGCAGTAGACATTGTCCTTATCGTCATCCAGGTAGATAAGAAGGTAGCACATATTCGCACTGTCGCTTTTGTATTCAGAAAGGTCGTCAACGCAGTCAATCTTGGCGAAGAACGAGGGGTCCACTGATATGGCCCTTATCGGTAGGACATCGTCATCATTGACACACAGCTTCTCATCACCGAGTTCCTTGTAACATGGACACCCTTTGACAAGTCGAGTTACAACGTTCTTAGTCCCACCTAGGATAATTGAGTTAGATTTCAAATCAGAGGTCCTAGGTGCTATTTTTGCTGCACGCTCCTTTCAGATGGGAAACGCAGCTTTGATACTAAAATTATCTCCAAAAGAATGTATAATAAGATTCCTTGATTGAATGATTCATTTTCTAATGGGAGTTCGACTCCCCCAAGAGTCTAACCCCAGAGTTCTCTCTTTAATAGATCCCGAATAGCAATCCTGATTGCCTCGGATCTATTTGGATAGAGTCGGGACTCAACCAACTTCTCAAGACCATCAATATACTGCTCTGGAACATGCAATGTAACCAACTTCATTCTATGACCACCTCTATTCCCAAAGTTCTTTCTTTAACAAATCACGTATTGCAATTCTAATTGCTTCACTTCGATTAGGATACAGATTACTATCAACTAGCTTTTCCAAACCAAGAAGGTAAGTTGAAGGGACGTGTAATGTCACCAGCTTCATCTTTGTATCACCCTGAGAAGACACAGGCAATATCACAATATGGACCTGAGTAATACCAACTCGATATTCAAAATTAGCCAGCAAGATAGAAGTTATAACATACCAGAGTGGCGAGGTTAACTGTCAATTATCTAGATTCGAGTGTGCAATAATTGGACCGGCAGAAAGGCATTGATACTTTGTTCAACCCTCGTTCAATTGCGGTTGTTGGAGCTTCCGCAACGAAGGGGAAACTTGGGAATTCTGTTGTAGTGAATCTCATAGATAGTGGATATCCAGGCAAAATCTATCCTGTGAATCCAAAGGGTGGAGAGATTCTTGGTCTGAAGACCTACCGATCATTAACGGAAATCAACAGTGATGTTGATGTAGCTGTTATTGTAATACCTGCGAAGTTTGTGCAACCAGTTGTAGAAGAATGCGGAAAAAAAGGTGTCAAGGCGCTCGTAATAATCACTGCAGGTTTCAAGGAAATTGGTCATGAAGGACAACAGGCTGAGAAGAGAATTGTAGAGCTTGCTGAACAATATGACATGGTCATTCAAGGACCAAATTGTCTAGGAATAGTAAACACTTCTGCTCCTTATAATGCATCATTTGCTGCAGGTACTCCAAAGAAGGGATCTATTGCCTTTGCTTCGCAGTCTGGTGCTCTGATGACTGGTATTCTTGATTGGAGCCTTATGGAAAATATTGGATTCTCAAAGTTTGTAAGTCTTGGTAATAAATCACATCTGAACGAAGCTGATTTTATTGAAGCTTTTGGAAATGATCCTGATTCTACCTTCATCCTCCTCTATATTGAATCAGTTGTTGATGGACCCAGATTTATGGAAGTCTGTAGAAAAATAGCGCCTCATAAACCGATTTTCATTGTAAAGTCAGGAGTAAGTGCTGCAGGTGCCAGAGCCGCATCTTCTCATACTGGTTCATTAGCTGGTAGCGATACAGCCTATGATGTTGCTTTCAAGCAAAGTGGAGTGATTCGTGCGGAGGGTATGGCTGAGCTATTCGATGTAGCGAATGTCTTCGATGATATGCACCTGCCTGCTGGAAATCGAGTCGCAATCGTGACTAATGCAGGCGGTCCAGGTATCATCACTACTGATGCGTGTGAAGCATCAGGTCTAGAGATTGCTCAATTTACACAGGCGACCATTGAATCATTAAAGGCTGGACTTCCTCCTGCTGCATCAGTTTACAATCCCATCGACGCTTTGGGAACAGCAACACCTCAGGATTATGCACTATGCATTGAGGCCTCGCTGCAAGATGAAAATGTTGACTCAGTATTAGTTCTTCTTACTCCACAGGCAATGACGAAACCAACAGAGACTGCACAAATTCTCGTAGATTCTCGTGAGAAGTATCCGAATAAGCCCTTACTTGCTGTCTTTATGGGCGGCCAAACAATGGTATATCCAAGAGTTGTACTGAATGCAGGCAGGATTCCGGTATTTGATTTTCCTGAACGTGCAGTAAATGCAATTGCTGAGTTGTACAATTATACAATGCGTCGAGATAGTCTTAGAGACGAAACTGTACCCAAATTCAAGGTAGATACAGATAAGGTCCGAGAAATAATAGACCTCGTAAAGAAAGATGAACGTCGTGTCCTCCTGGGAAGTGAGGCACATCTAATAGCAGAGGCATATGGTATCCGTGTTGCTAAAACTAGGCTGGCAACCAGCTCTGAAGAAGCACGTGAGATTGCAACTGAGATAGGTTATCCAGTTGTCCTAAAGATTGCAAGTCCGGATATTGTGCACAAAACCGACATCGGTGGTATCAAAGTTGGTTTGGAGTCCCCTGAAGAGGTGGAAGATGCATTTCTTAGCATCCTTGAAAATGTTCGTACTCATGTTCCACGAGCAGTAGTATATGGAGTAGATGTTCAGGAGATGGCTGAGAAAGGCCGAGAACTAATTATCGGGTGCTCACGAGATGTGCAATTTGGACCTATGCTTATGTTTGGAGCTGGTGGTATATACGTCAATTTTCTGAAGGATGTTGCATTCAGACTGGCTCCCTTGACTCGAAGTGATGCTATAGACCTCATTGAGGAAACAAGAATCAGTACTCTATTGAAAGGAGTACGTGGTGAACTCCCCGGTGATATTGAAGCTATAAAGGATACAATTCTCAGAATAAGTCAACTAGTGATTGATTTTGAGGAGATTGTAGAATTAGATATTAATCCCGCCTTTTCCTATGAGAAAGGGAAAGGGGCAATAGCTGTGGATGTTAAGATGACTATTGGTGGTGAATAGATGGCGAAGAATATTGTAATCAGTGGTGAAACACTTACAGGAAAAACGATGGTGGCATTAGCAGTATCATCGCAACTACGTTCACAAGGAATGAAGGTCGGGTATTTCAAACCTGTAGGTACCAAGTCTTACGCGCATAGCACTCCTGATCAAGATGTAGATGAGGATGCCGCTATTATGAAAGATATGCTTGAGATGGAACAGGACCTTGGAGTGATTTGTCCAATTATTCAGACTCAAGCAACCTTTGATGAATTCATCCGAGTTGGAAAGGATGCTCTAGTTGAGAGAATGAAGAAGAGCTACCAAGACATCTCAGAAGACAAAGACTATGTTGTTATAGAGGGAATGCGTGCTCCCTGGAATCTAAGTCATATTGGATTATCAACTGCAACAATTGCAAAAGAGTTTGAAGCATCCGTAATATGCTTGGTCAACTTCACTGACATCACTGCCATTGATGATATCATCATGATGAAGGATTATTTCAGTCAACATGGAGTTGATCAATTCTCAATTATTCTGAATATGGTCCCACCAATGCTCAAGAAGACAATCAAAAATGAGATTCAACCATTTTTAACGGAATTAGGAATTCCATTATGCGGTGTTATTTACCATCGACGAGAACTCTTTAGCCCCTCAGTTAGAGAAATACTTCGTGCAATTGATGGACAGATTGTAACTGGTGAAGGGAAATTAGATGTTCTCATTGATCATTTTCTCATTGGGAGCATGGCTCCTGAAAACGCTCTCAAATGGTTCAGACGGGCAAAGGACAAAGCTGTCATCACAAGTGGTGACCGCGCAGATATCTGTCTGGCTGCACTTGAGACCGACACAAATCTCCTCATTCTGACAGGCGGGATGGGTCCTGATATCCGTACTATTGCCAGAGCAAAGGAACTGGATGTTCCGATAATGATGACTGCACATGATACGTACACCACTGGACATATTGTTGACAATCTGATTGGGACAGTGACTCCTGAGAACAAAGAGAAGATTGCCATGGTGGACAAGATAGTAAGTCAGGCTATTGATATTGATTGTATTATGAAACCAGAGTGATGGAATGGGAGGAGCTGGGCTCCTCCAAAATGAATGGAGCGATATTTGCCGGGAGAGTTAATGTTCGCCCCGAACAAATGACCGAGAATGCTCCATAAGTCACCTTGTATTGGCCTAAACATACTTGGTCAATACGCAGGCATGACCCCAATAGCTTTCAGAATGAAATCCACAACCTGAATATGGTCATCTAGGAATACATTTATGCCAGCATCTCATCTCTCACTTTGCTAAACCACTCTATGAGAGGAGTAATAATGGCTGATAGTGCAACTGAAGCGAAGCCGGATTCAGCTGGTGAGTCTGAAGAAGGAACACTGACTCTAGACAAGATGAGAGCAATGGACCTTGTTAGAGAGAGACGTTCTATTCGAGAATTCACCGGCGAAAGACTTCCGGATGCGCATTTAGAATTGATTTTGGAAGCAGCTCGTCATGCTCCAAGTCCTGAGAACATGCTAATGATTAGATTCGTGGTTATCCGCGATGATCATGATATGAAGGTATTCTTAGCTGACTTAGCACAGGAGATGGCTCAGACTGCATTTGGTGGTGCACCATTCGAGCTTACAAGTGGCAGAAACTGGTTCATCAGTGATCCTTATAGGGCTGCAGTATACGCCCGACTAAGGGATGGAGAGCTATTCAGATACCCAGAGAAGAGTGATGCTGTAATCATTGTATGTGCAAGCGAGACATGGCATGATGCAGGATATCTCTATCCAAACGAGTTGTTTGGATCTGTTGTTGCTGGAATGGCTATTCAGAATATGTGGCTAGTTGCCACTGAGCTAGGGTATGGTTGTGGATATGAAGCATTGGTATGCTCAGATCCAAGACATGCTCAGCTTATCCGTGATAAGTTAGGTATTCCACCAATCTGGACACCGATAACTGCCTTCTGTATAGGTAAGAGAGTTTCACCACGAGCTTTAGGTCCAAGCAGAGCTCCACTTGAGGGTCTGATGTACCAAGAGCGTTGGGGTAATCCATACAAACGCCTCGCATTCAGGAAGAAGGAGTGAGCACGAATGGAAGTAAGTTTTGACGATAATACAACTGACAAAATGAAAGAGCTTGCTGAAGAAGCAGGACTCACTCTTGAAGGTCTTATTGAATGCGTTGTCGGGCAATTTGCAAATAACAAAGGTGCTCGAGTATACACAGGACGTTGGTCAAAAGGTGAAAAGGACGGAACGAAGGGCTTCAGATATGTTGTTCAGTGGCCCTTTAGACCTGGTTTCTTTGAAGCAACCGGTGATATCGTGAAAAAGTGGAGGACTGGCTAATATGGCAAGGTTTAGGAAACATCCAACCGGTGAATGGCCTTTCTATCCTCGTTTGGAAGAAGGTGACATTGAACACGAGTACTGGAACACTAAGAAGGGCTATCATGAGGCATTCATGAGTGATAGAAAAGGACGGGTAGTTGTTCTGTTTGAGAATGAGAAATATGATGCCTTTCTTGATAAGGTGAAGAAACGCAAAGGTAACATCTGGCATACCACAATCGATGCTGCCATGAAAGAGGCCCTCGATGAGTGGGTTGCAAAGGAGGACTGATTGAATGTCACAGTTACAAGAGTTCTTCAAGTTCCTTATGGCGAAGGTTCGGGAAAAAGATGATATCAAGAAGATACTTGCTGATTGGGTAGGTCGCTATGATGGCAAGATCCTTCAGGTTCATACTGAGGAAGGAGCACAATACATCGTTGTGACAAAGGATGACATGACAATTCACGACGGAATCTATCCAAGTCCTGATGTGACATACAAGGCTAACTCTGCTATACTGCTAGGTATCTTCACAGGTGAAACCCCATTCAAGCAAACAATGGCTGATGGCAGTCTTGAGGTCATAGGCAACGCTCATGAGAGCGATCCATTAGCTAATCTGATATTGGCTGCTATGATGGGTGCGATG
>JAEOST010000646.1 GCA_016840245.1 Candidatus Thorarchaeota archaeon | reverse complement strand
AGTATCCAATACATGCCTCATTTCAGAAATCCAAAACGGCTCATTCTCCATTCCATCTGTAAGCAGGACAATATGCTTTAGATGGCCATTTGAAAGAGACGCAAAGAGCTCTTCCTGGGCATAGAACAGACCATCACCAATTGAGGTCTTTCCACTTGCAGAGATTGCATGGATTAGGGTTTCCCAATCAATTGATGACACTAATGCCAATCCTTGTATCATATTCTCATCGTAATTGAACTCTTCAAGAGCTAACAACTCGGGATCATCAAATGAATTAGCATACAAGCGAGCTGCAGCTTTGGCAGCATCAATCTTGTAATTATCATTCATACTTCCCGATGTATCAATAACAATGACGCTATCAACAATTTTGTCTTCATATACTACACAGTTTTGGTCTGTGTCCGACACTCCATATACACTCAAGGTTAGATCGAATACTGATACTGATGTGTCAGATTGCACAGGTGCTAGTACATCTATGAGATGTAATCCATTCACATGTGTATACATCAGAACCTCAGCTGGTTCATCACCAACAAGGACTTCGATATCGTCTACAGTCAATCCATCCAGATCATCTGGTACGTCATTAATTCCTGCGATTATAAGAAATTTATACTGACCGTATGGATTACTATGTGGGCCTACAAATGCTTGTTTACTTACTGAGGGTTCAGCTATATCAACAGAGATGCTTGTAGTTTCGACGGTAACCTCGTACTCAACTTTGTCATTGGAGTCCCTTATATAGTAGTCAAGTCCTAGGATTGTTATCATAATCTCTGTGTTTGTAGGGTCATCTACCGGGATAAGATGGATGTATCTCAGAAACTCGTTAGCATCTGACAATTTTCCAGTATAACGGTATTCATCATCAATTGTGTATATTGTGTTTGTACCTACAGTTGATTTGTCAATTACAAGTACACTGACGAAGAGCTCAAAGTCTGCATCTAGAACTGGATTTAACTTCTCTACATTTACTCGAAATAGTCCTGGTTGCTGGTTCTCAAACTTGTACCTGATATAGTTTGGAGTGAGCTTGCCCACCACTCCAACTCCTGTCCATTCGTCCACTGAAGGAGCTACATTGAAATTTGGTGCAATGGAATGATATGCACTGGGAGGTTGAGTTTCATCATAGTATCTGTAATTCTCATCTCCCTCAAGATCCTTGGCATAGTTTGCCACTGTGAAGTTTTTATACACATCTATAAATTGCAAACCTCCATACCCCATCCTATCGAAGGTTTTCTCAAAGACCAAGTTAATTGCATCTCCTATCCATCCTACATCTTCTGCAGCCAACCAAAACTCATTGAGGAAATCAATTCCATAATTATGATCGTCCTCTGATCCACAAGGATCTAGTCCACTGGGATCACACCCAAATTTCTCCATTGCGTAAAGCCAGAATAAGGCTGCATCATATGAGAGATCCGCCCAGTCTTGATAGGGATTGCTTAGATATGCGTTTATGTGTCCCAATGCACTCCCCCTCTCACCATCAGGTGCCTGATCAGTTAACATACTGACTTTATCTTGCATTGCTACTGCTTGGCCCTCAAATACATTATTGATGACACGAGTTTCATCCGGTTTGTTATCATCTGTGTTCTCAAAGATATTGTAGTTCCATTGAAAGATATGGAACAATTCGTGACTAAGAACTCCCCACTTATCAATATCATTGACTGGTCCGTAATCATCTTCTCCAAATGGTGTTGTCGTATCAAACCTAACTGTATCCAGAAAGAATGAGTCAATATAAAGTACATATGTGATGTCTGGATAATTAGACGTATCCTGTCCAGCATACGCTTTTGGATCCTTAAAGAAATTGGTATTTTCAAACCCATGACCCAAGTACCAGATGTATACATCAATTGGTTCTAATAATGTGGGTTCTCTGAAACCACAGCTAACAATTGCATCCCAAACATCATCAAGGTAATTATCTCTAAGATCCACTACTTTCTCAAATGCTGAAGAATCAGTATCCTCCCTTACAAAGCTCTTTGCCCACAGATCTGGCTGATTTGGAAATGTACACGAATCAAGTGTCATGTAGTGCATAGTAAACGGTGGGTCACCTGCTTGTGGTACTATGGGTGTTGCCCATGGTCCAAACTCATGGTCTGGACTTGGATGGTATTCATCATCTCTGGAAATTTCAAATTGAGATTCTATCTTTGGTTGATATACCAAGTTTCTCTCTACATCAATGACTATTGTAGCTAATATGGGCGTTAGACTCAGGTAAAGTGCAATGACAAAAACAAGACATCGTACTCTTAATTTCCTCACATCATATCTCTCCTAAAAACTCCAGTGAAATAGAAATAATTCCATGAGGTTACTAATAAATTCTAGTTACTTCTTCTTGAATGAATTTAAACTCTCTCTATTAGCTTGTCAAGAGAAGATTGTAGGAATTGCAGATTGTGCTCTTCTATCAGTGCACTAAGTTGGTGTATCGTATATTTTAGTTCATTCTCTTTGTTTTGGAATAGAAATAACCTTGATTTGAGTAACAATGCCTGACCTAGAACACCAGGTAAATCTTCTGACACAGCCCTCTCCTCAAGCAGTGTGAGCCAAGGTCCCACTTCTCCACTAGAGTCTGAAGTCATTGTTTCAGAAGCAAGAACCTCAATCACAGCAAGGTGGTATGTGCATATGTTAATACTCATTGAAGCTTCTAGACGCTCATAGATGTTCAATGCTTCCTCAAAGCTCACTGCAGCATTAGATAATTCGCCCTCCACCATCTCTAATACTCCATTAACAAGGTAATAAGCTGCAAGATGCGACTCCATGCCTGAGTTGAACACTGTTTCACGAACACCATCAAGAATCACCAAGGCTTCTGTGACTTTCTGTTGAAGTAGTAGAGCCCATACTTGATTCAATACTGCACGAGGTTTATGTGTTGGAGGAGTATTCTCTTCTGCCATTCGTGCCCACTCAAGGCTTGCATTAGAATCTCGTGTGATATTAAATAAGGTTGATAGAGTAATTGCATAAGGACCAATGTTGCTTCCTACTTTCTGCCGCATTGAAACAATCTTTAGATTATGTTCTATGGCTTGATCATATTCTCCTCGAATTGCCTCGATTTTACCAAGCTGAAATATTGTATTACCCAGTCCCTCTGAATCTCCTAACTTCTCCATAATTTCAAGCGACTTCAGAAGTAGTTCAACAGATTGTTTCATGTCTGTAGATTGTAGCATTTTTGCTTTTGTTCGAAGAAGTCTAGCCAATCTATTCTGATTGTCATGTTCTTCTGCATTAGATATTGCTCCACTAATCAAGCGTTTTGCTTCATCAACATCTCCTTCTATTTGTGAGAGTGTTGATAAAGCATGGAAGAACCTCGATACATAGAAATTGAGTTCTTCATTCTCTGCGAGAATCTCCTTAACCATGCTGGTTGTTGTATCATCAAAGTTTGATTTTGGATGGGCAAACACCTCAGCTTCTAATTTAGTGATATACATCTCTAGCTGCAGCCACTTCGGTAAGTCATTCTCTAAGACTTGGTCAACCGCCTCCCTCGCCTTAATTAGATCTTCATGATTTCCCTGAACTCCACTAGCTATGAAGAGATTTGGTCGGATAAGAATGTGATTTCCATACTTCTCTGCAATCTTCTGTAAACAGTTGAAATCAGCAAGCATTACCGCGTGACGAGTAGCTGAAAAGGCAGTCAGCTCATTAGATTCAGTGTCACAAACAGTAGTCACTAACGTCTGTACAAAATCTCTGTAATCACTCGAGTTCTCCATAATGGTTAGTAGGAGGTCATTTGTATCAGAATCCAAAAATGGAAAATACATTGTTATTGTACCAATTGGTTCCATATCTCCTTCCTCTCGCCTGTTCGCGACCCATATTACAATTACATCGCTACTAAAAAGAACTTTCGTCAACTCTGACTAACCAAGCCTTTTTCTGAAAGCTGAGCTGCCTATCTATGATAACTTCGTAAAAGGTTGGATGGTAATATGAGTGACAAACCTCTGATCAGACATATGGCACTGGCTGACTGGGATGGATTTCGTAGATTACATGCAGGTGACGACCCCGAAGATACATTCAATGAAGAAACGTTCAGGCGTCGTATTGAGGGAGAGAGCTTCTTTGGCATGTTTCTCAATGACAGACTGATTGGGAACCTCAATCTTCTCCCATTTGGTGAACACGAGAGTCACTTT
>JAEOST010000645.1 GCA_016840245.1 Candidatus Thorarchaeota archaeon | reverse complement strand
CTGGCACCCCACCATCGTTGTACATGGTATAAGCCCTCTTTGCATTGTCCACGATTCTGGACATACCGATTGCATGAAAGCACTCGAAGGCCTCTCGATAGGTTTCCATTCCATCGATTCGCAGGTAGGCGATATTCTTCTCCTCGTCAATGAAGTGATATGACAGGTCACCTCGAGCGTCTGGGAACATCATCTTGGACTCTGGTCGAAGTGGTGGCTGTGTGAGACCCCTAGCAGGTGCAAAGGTGTGTTCAATCTGTTCTCCATTGTGATGTTGTAGAACTACTCTGATAGCATCTGGATTCTGCCATTCAGGTACAAGCTGTTTCAGAAAGTGTTCATGGTTAAGAGCTCCCATCGTTCCTAAGATTCTGAGTAGGTCATAGAGGTTCTCATAACCGATACCCTCTTTCATCCGGTCAACAATTTCGTCAAAGGACACACCCTCAACTGAAACGAGGAGGGCTCCAATGAGAGATGCGTACTCACTTGTAGTCACTGCACTCACATAGAGCCTCTCGTCAATCGGGTCAAAGAAGAGAGGGAGTCCTCCAGGGTTCTGCTGGTCAGGAGCGGACTGAAAGGGCATGATACCCGTGTGACCATCTTCAAGCCGGGCTATGAACGGTCTCAGATGGTCCGTGAACTCTTGCTGAGTCATTCCATCTTCAGGAATGTCCATGATGAGTTGCTGTAGTCTTCGGTGATATGCAATCTTACCACCCCCGTGGATGTAGGGATCAGGATGGGCGGTCTCTAGGATGTTGGATAGTTGCCGTACGTCTTCAATGAGCTTCGCTCTTTCTATCTTCTCTACCATCGTTCTCGGTTTGATTCGAGCATGAAGAGTATTTAATCCAGAGTCACATGACGTGTCCACAGATGGATACCGATTGAAATCATGATGGAGATAGCTCTGTCACCTCACCTTGGACAGAGAGTCTGTTTCGTGACTTGTGAAGCCCTACAAGATTGAGAACGATAGATAGTCCAGTCAGGATACCAATAGCAAAGTCCACTAGTCCAACTCCAATGATGAATCGATCAAAGAGAATCGCAGCAGCCAGACAAATTCCTCCGATCGGAATCAACCATTCATCCTTTACTTTAGCCATGTCTAATCATCCGCATTCAACTCGTGATGTAGTGTATTAGAATTAGTGTTCAGAGCAGAGTTTTGGAAATCTGTTTCTAGGTTTCATTGCTCATCATGAATTCTTCTTAGTTGACTTAGGCTTTAACGATTTGATATACTCGTAACTTATCTCAAGATACTTCTTCAATTCCTGAGTGTTCTCCAGCAACTCATCTGGAACTGTGACATACTCTTTCATGATGGCACCATATTGTTCGTACAGTGTGGTTCCATACCTCTCTAGAAATCGCTCTCGTTCATCAGCTGGAAGTCGAAGCCCCATGAATCCCTCTTTGGAGAGGTGAGAGAACATGTGACCGTTCAGTGACGTATAGGGATTCGTCTTCCCCTTACGTTCAATATCAGGATGAGATTCTATCAATCGGTCATAGAGCTCGATCTTATCAGCAGGGGGCATCTTGGCAGACTTTCCCATTGTGTATCACTCTCTTGTTGTCCTATAATTATAAGCCATTGAAACAAGTGCAGTTAATGCCTCATCAATCCCTTGGTTCAGTTTCGCACTCGTATAGAAATATTGAAGCCCAAACTTCTCTGAGATGCGCTTGACCTCAGTCTCATCCACTTTGACCTGCAAATCTGACTTGTTCCCAATGAGTACTATTGGAATCTCAAGGCCAGCCAGTTCAAAGACGGTCTCAATCCATTCAGAAACGGAGGAGAGGGTCTCAGGACGGGTCAGGTCAAAGATGAGGAGGACTCCACTTACCTTATTGAAGAACCGTCTGAGGTCGTCACTACCTCGTGAGGTGTCCATGAACTCTGTGAAGTACCAGAAGTTGACCTTCAGTATTACCAAGTCCTCAGACTGGCTTGGTCTGAATTCAATGTCCTTGACTGCAAAGTTGGACTCCATAGTGGTGAAGTAGTCCAGCTCAGAGATGGCATCCTCCAGATACCTACGCAGTATACTCAGTCTACCAACACCTTCCGCTCCGACAACACAGATCTTGAGGACATAGTCAGGTTCATTCTGCATAGGTTCAGACCAACCACGTGATGTTATCATTATGCGCATTTTAGATATTTCTAAATTTTAACGAATAATTCAATAATGAGGAGTACTATTAGTTAAGACGCGTTGCGGAGGGTAAAATCTCATGCGGGAAAAGGTCCTCATTTTCATGCTCTTTGTACTTCTTGTCATTGGAACACCAGATGTGAGTGTTCTGGAACAACAGCACTATCCGAGAGAGGTCGAATATAATCTGACACAAGAGTCTATGCCGATCTATCGGATGATAACGCCTGAGGTGAATGAGTCATCCGTGAGTACACGGGCGGCTGAATTGTTCTTTATGAGTGGCAATGTGACTGAGATAGAAGGTATCTATGTACTCGAAGATAGCAACAGGACCTTTGAGGTCGACTCCAGAGATGGGTCCTTCAGATATGCAGACGCCACAAAGCTCTGGAACATCTCACTGGGTTATGAAGTTCCTGCACCTAATACCTGTAAGGGGATGGCAGACACCTTCCTGACAGAGAGAATGCTACTACCTGAGGGTGTGTATTTTCTCAACATTGCATCATGCAATGCCACTGCTTTGGACCCAGTGAGTGAGGTTTCAGTGACAAAGATCCTTCACCACCAGGTCAATTACGTGTTCATGAAGGGGGATTTTGACATCAGTGAGACCACTGCATCGATTTCTGTGACGATTGGACACGGTGGAGAGATATTCAGTGTTGACTGGTCATGGAGGGAACTGGAACTTGTCACAACGTCCCCTGTAATTAGTCTTGAAACAATATGTGACAAATATGGATATGACATTGAGGATGTCATTGAGTCGGACCTTGTGATTGATGGAAGCATGGATGATCTTGCAGATGCGGGCTATGCAGCTCCTGTCTATGCACTCAGACTGGAAACAGTCGAAGAGGACATGACTGTGGAGACCATTGTCCAGATTCCAGCCACTGAGTTCTCCCCTTGGGCTACGATCATCACACCAATTGCTGGTGGAACACATATTGAGGGAGAGCCTATCAACTTCAATGCTACCGCAATAAACGGACTAGAACCGTATACATTCACATGGACATCCAGCATTGACGGACTACTGAGTGAAGAACAAGCATTCACTAGTATATTAACGAGTGGAGAGAGAGATGATGAAGGATTTCCACACGTGATTCACCTCCAAATTGAGGATGCCAAGGGTCTTGTGACCGGTGATTTTGTGGAGATACTAGTGACAGAACCATCAACCAGTTCAACATCCACCTCAACTCAGTCAAGTACTACATCAACAACGACAAGCCCGCCAACAACTCCATCCACATCAACAACGACGACCAGCGGGTCGGACGATCCTCAAATCTCTATAATCATCATTGGGAGCCTCGCTGCCCTATTCCTCCTGGCCATAGGGTTGGTTGCCATGAGGAGGAGAGGTGCCATGGTCCTGCTCCTACTAATCATGCTGCTCTTCAGCTTTACACTATTACCCCCACTCTCAATGGATGCGCAGACTATCAACGTCTCAATGCGTCCAGATGACTCCCAGTTTCTGATCAGCGAGGATGATGCATACCTGGAGGTGGGAATCGAGTGGGTAGGACTCACGGGAAATCCACCATTACCCAACACAAGGCTCAACATAGAGCGGTTCTATAACTGGATGGGAGGAACTGGTGGATACTCCAAGAGTTTCAATATGGGAGAGTTCATGGCATGGGAGATAGACTTCAAGTACGAGTCCCTCGGTGGAATCGATCACCTCTTCGTAGATGCCGTTGATCTCGCCTACTACCAAGACCACGGACATACTGAGGGTATCTTCTTCAGTTCAAACCATCACAATAAGCATCTGGACCATTCCGAGGCGAGGTGGGGTGATGGGGACCTTGAGTGGATTGTCCTTGATGCATGTAGCCCACTCAAATTCGAGAACAATGCAGGTGACACAGTGTTCGAGCGATGGGGTCCAGCACTTCAGGGACTGCATATGATATGCTCATTCTCAACCGGAAGCATGAATGTGCAGATGAGAGGTCTAAGATTCGCACAGTATCTGACCTTCTTCGGTATGAGGGTCATAAATGCATGGTTCATAGCCTGTAAACAGACAGAGGGTAGTAGTCACTATGCAGCAGTTCTCTATGCGTCGAAGTCTAATGATCCCTGGAATCCGCAGCTTGACGACGTATATTATGACCACATACATGGATGGGGTTATGTCGCCAATGATCCAACACCGAGTTTGATTAAGTGGTTTGTCTGGATTTCGTCACCGTGTTAGGAGTCACAACCTCCAATTTGGTAGCTATGCAGGAGGAAGATAGAGTTCTCCTAATTCAAAATAGCATTACTTAACATCCTCAATGGTCACACCGGGAGAATATCGCCCAAAGAATGCTTCCTTCATATTGTCCATGATGATGACGTCACGGAACTCCCCCATAGTGAATATTGCATGTCGACGACGCCCCACCTCCTTGAACCCTGCAGACTTGAAGGCCCGTTGAGCCCGTTCGTTCATTGGAAAGGTGGACAGGTAGACGCTCTCAAGCCCGAGGACATTGAACGCCACTCAGAGCATGACTCTGATGGCGTCGTTCCACACTTCTGGCAAACGATAGTAGTCTGAAACAACTTTGTCATATAATTGGAATATAGCTCGATTATCATTTATTGCTTCCTGAAATCAATGTATCAGTGACCATCATAATTAGAGTAGGATTCAAAGAGCAGAATTCTTG
>JAEOST010000644.1 GCA_016840245.1 Candidatus Thorarchaeota archaeon | reverse complement strand
TAGCACAATTCCTGCAAACACTACATTGACTCCAAGGACGAGAAGGAGCATTGATGTATACAGCTTCATACGGTGTTTATAGTGCTGTAGTTCCCAGAGGGCCAATATCAATCCACCAACAGCCCAAGGGAAGGTTAATCGTACGAACAGGCCACCAGAACCTATGTCGAAATAGTCCAAATTGAACACATCAGAACGCATGATTGCTTGGAAGATAAGAGGGAACAGAAACCAAATGGCAAGTACAATTTTGTTTGTATCCAAGTCCTTCAATCCACGTAGAATCGAAATACCAGCAAAGGGAACCAGCATGACCAACATATAGCCAACGATTAACACGAATGAGAGAGCAACTTCAGGTACATCAGAAAATTGCAAGACTTGATAGTTTGTCTGAGAGTATAGTTCCCAAAACCCAAGTGGACTTCCTGTATTAGCTATGCTCAATATGAGTAGGGTACTTGCTACACCAAGAAAGCAGATAATCGGAATTAGAAGATTCAGATTCGGTCGAGGGATTTTCTTGTAAGCAATGAGATAGAACACAACTGGAACTAGATATAGAAAAGACGTGAAACGTGCAAGTGTTGCAAGCCCTAGAAAAAGACCAATGAATATTCCCTCTTTCAATGTGTAATCAATAAATTTCGTTTCTGACTCTTTGATCTTTGGTAGGATGAAAGCCAGAAACAGATTACCAAATAAGATGAACAACGATTCACTCATCACTCTGGCGCCTATGAAGAGCCACATCACTGGGAGAGTACTGACGAGGAGCATCCCTGGGATGACCATTTCTTCAGGGAGTATTTTCTTGAAAAGATAGTAGAAAGAGAAGAGCATTGCAACTCCTACAATCCATGAGGTCAGTTCGATTACAATCGGAGACGAGCCAAAGACGGAGAAAACCAGACCCAAGAATACAGGCCATAAGGGAGGCCGATATGGTTGAAACTCTAGAATGACACCACGTTCAACCATCTCTCTTGCTTGGATGACATAGACTGTTTCATCCCAAGATAGAATGTGAGGATCCATGATAGATATTCGTTTTATCAGAGTAACGAGTAGAATCACAATTATGAAGATCCAAAAGTAGTGCTTTCGGACAAGTTGTTTGATTTGATCCACATTCACATCGTATCCCTCAATATCAATAGTTCATCGCTACCTTGTATGCCGCAGGTATTTTCTCTTCCTGAATATCCCAGACGAAATTCGCATGAGCATATTCCATGACATCTTCGGGGTCAGGATAATCGATCTCATCGATTACTTGTTTAATGTCATCGTAATCCTTGAACTTGATGATGTGCTTTGAAATGGGTAAAGCATCTCCCCAGATATAACTGATTAGAAGGGGAAGACCAGCATGAAGGTATTCATAGTTCTTGTTTGCGTCAATGTATTTGTGAAATGGTATAGGACGGAATGCACTGTGGCCAAGCTTGTAATGAGTGAGTCGTTCCATCATCTCGTTATGTGGTAATCCCCAAATGACATCAAAATCAAAGATATCTTTCAAACCTTGTAGATTTCTATGATGCTGGAATTTTGCCAATTCATAGTCATTTCCCACATAGACGATGCCCTCTCTATCTTTGGGATTCTTCAAGAAATCAACTTGTCGTCGTGATGGGAAATTACGGACAATGAAGACCTTCTTACAGAACCGTCTATGCTCTTCTGCAATGTTGTCATTTGTTGTAATGCATGGAAATGATTCCAATAATTGATGCTCCCATTTCTCGATGTTTCTAATCATTGGTGTTGCCTGTAACCTTCTAAGACGCCCCCAAGTATCGTATTTGAAAAGACGCTTGCTCCAATACTCATGGTCATCATGAACAGTGGGTATATCCATGCCTAGAAGAAATCTTGCACACGTGAAATTATGAGCATGAACAACATCGGGTTTCAAATCGCGAATTGTTTTCTGCCACTTTCGTTTTACTAGGGGATCAAGAGCATACCTAAAGGAACTAGCCATTCTCAGATAGTGCACATCATCGAAACCACCTTCACTCTGCCAGCGAATAGGGCGACCACCCAGAAATATGGTTTCATGACCATTCTTCTTCATAGTCAATGCGCTCTTCTCGATTCGAGGGTCAGGAAGTCCACCATGTGAGATATGAAGTATTCTCAATTCTTTGTTCCTCCACTATGCAATCTCTTCTCAAGAACTGTTACCCTTCTTGAGATAACTCCGAACTTTCCACTGGACTAAATCAATTGCTATTGTTGGGACAAGTATGATAACCAGCATTACAAATCCAAAGTATATGAATTCTGGAGACAAAATTTCTTCCAATGTGATAAAGGGTCTACTTGTATACCCAGCCCATTTCGTTGCATAAGTATCGAATTCAGTTACATTGGTATATTCATAGAGTTCCTCACACAGTGCTATGTGAATATTGTGATACATTGTAGAAGCAAGTTTCTGAGGGTATGCCAAATGGTACAAAGACCAACCGTTGGGAGAATCATAGAGATGAAGATTATCTGCTGCAGATATAATTCCTAAATCGAATACAGTGGTCAACCTAGTATTGTTCAACACTAGATTTGCTCGGTATAGATTTCGAAGCGCAAACAGGAATCCATTGAGTATTAACCAGGGCTCATAATTCGGATCAATATCCAGAGGAACAATATACTCAGGATACCAGTGAGTTCCATCTTCAAGTTTGTAGAGGTTTCCCCCATCTGAAGTAGCCACTTCAAAAGACGTGATGACTGCATCACAGACATCCAAGTATGATGAATTTGCGTAGATGTCGTAAGCAAGGGAAAGAGCATAGATAGCTCTAGCATCTGCCATTGATTGATACCACCCTGTACGCAGGGACCAGATGTCGAAGTCGAAATACCAGTGACCTATTGTTTTTGTACCATTATCAGTTTGGACATCTTCAATAGTTGCT
>JAEOST010000643.1 GCA_016840245.1 Candidatus Thorarchaeota archaeon | reverse complement strand
CTGGAATATTTCAACAATAAACAAACATGGAATTGTAGTGCAAGGAACTACAAGGCATTTCATCATACAAAACTGTTGGATGAAAGTTGGTGGAGCAGCCGGAATAAGGTTGGTTTCAATAGCTAGCAATACTGCAACTATATCCAATGTTGTTGTAACAGATAGTGCCTATGGATGTTATGTTAATTCAGCAGGGCAAACAGATATTGAGGACAGCATATTCAATAATGGTGCTTGGGGACTATTTGTCATTAGCTCGACTGAACTTGATGTTATTAATTGTACAGTCATCGGTAATTCTATAAATGGCATTAAAGCACATACTTCATCTCATTCTTTCTTTTTCGAAAACACATTTACGGGAAATGCAGAGGGCTTTTATTTGGAAGAATGTGACGGTGCTACACTTGACAGCAATACTTTCGTGGATGATGGCCTAAATCTATATTTCTCAGATATCTTAGGATATACTACAGTAAATCTGGATGGTAACACTGTGAATGGGAATGATATTGGATACTTCGTAAGTGAAACAGATACTGATTACAAAGAAGAATATGGTCAGGTTTTCATGGTGGATTGTCTACGTGTCACTGCAAAGGCACTCAATTGTTCAAATACAATATATGGCGCATACCTACGCTGGAGTAGTGACTGCGAGATCACAGATAGCATATTCAACAACAATCACTTAGATGGAGTCGTTATAATCAACTGTGATAACATCCTCTCAGAAAATGTAACTATTGTTGGCACTGAAGGTATGGGATTCAATATTTGGCTCTCAGATTACGTCAATGTAAGTTATTCTAACATAACATCCAATGCCGTTGGTGTCAGTACTGGCAATAGTGATTTCAATCGAATAGACCACTGCAACATATCTACCAATGGCGACAGTATTTCAATTACTGGTAACCAAAACACTACTATTGAAAATAACACTTTTACAGATAATGGAGAACTTGGGTTGATGGTGGACCCTTATGGTACTACTACTATCTTTGGAAATGTCTTCATCAATGATGGATTGACATTATACGGTTCAGATGTTCAAAGCTATCTATCTAATATACCCCTCATAACTGAGAATATCGTTAACGGACAGCCTCTCGGAATCATAGCTAACTTGAATGATATTGAAATTTCAGAACTATATGGTCAGCTTATCATGATTAATTGTACAGGAGTAGGTGTAAGTTCTCAAAATTGCTCCAATACAATAACTGGACTTAGTGCTCTCTATTGTTCTGACTTAGAGATTGCTGACTGTACTTTTTCAGACAACAAGAAGAACGGAATCAATCTTATTCATTCAGATGATTCTTCAATAATTGGAACAATTGGTGAGAGCAACGAAAGAGGAATTAACCTTCTTGACACAACTGGTATCTCCATTTTCGAAAGTAACTTTGAATCTAACCAATATGGAGCTGAAATAGATCAATCTACTAACATAATCGTATCTGAATGTAGTTTCAACCAGAATCTAATACATGGGTTCGTGACTTCCGATGTCATGCATCTTGTGTTATTGACTAATGACTTTAGTTTCAATGGTGACAGTGGTGCTTTCATTTCAAACACCCAAACTACACTGGTGGTTAGTAATCAGTTCTACATGAATGCGGAAAATGGACTTCTTATCTACTTATCAGATGATGTTCAGGTGTTCAGAAATTGGATGTACAACAACTGTCATGGAGTGAGTGTAACCGATTCGAACTTCCTTACTTTTGCGCATAACATCGTACTTGAGAATCAAGACTATGGTTTTGTCTTCAATGGTATAAATGAGTCAAGTGTTCATCACTGTTTCTTCATCAATAACAATGAAGGATTAGTACAGGCAAACGATGATTCCTCTTCAGGAAGTGTTTGGTTCGATGTCACAAGTGCTGAAGGCAACTATTGGTCTGACTATTCTGGAGGAGGATCATATCTTATCGATGGGTCTACTTTTGCTGTTGATGCGTATCCTATGACTATATTGGATATCGATGAAGATGGTGTTGATGACGCCTGGGAGATTCTTAATGGAATCGATCCGTTCTCCTCAGATTCAGACGGAGACTCTATTCCTGATAATTACGAAGTTGAGAACGGATTAGATCCCACAACAGATGACACCACCCTAGACGAAGACGAGGATGGACTTAGCAATCTCCAAGAATATCTTCTGGGATTAATTGCAAACAACAGTGACTCAGACGGAGACCAAATGCCAGACCTTTGGGAAGTTGAGAATTACCTCTATCCGTTATTCGATGATGCTGATTTGGACCCTGACGGTGATGGTATTACAAATCTAGGTGAGTATCTTGGTGGAACTAATCCGCACCTTTCAGATACTACTCCGACTACGACTATAACAACAACAGAAACAACCACTACACCTACTACAGAGACAACCGCAACAACGACGGAACCAACTACAACAACACCCTCTATGCCCTCCACTGATATCCTACCTATCATCTTGGCACTCATTGGAGGATTTGCAGTTGGTGTAATTTCTATCTCCATCATCATGAGAAAAGTACGTGCCAAGAAATCAGAATAATCTCCATTCACAGAGCACGGGAATAAAGCAGTACGATTAGATACTGTTTGATTTGAATTCTCTATGTATATGTCATTGAATTTATATTACGACATTATGCTTCCAGTCGTGCTAGAAGATAGAGAGGTCAATTATGTTGAGCTTCAAATGCATAGAGATGGTTAGTCCAACCAAACGCAGAGATCAGGAGGCTGAGGCATGAAGACAGAACTTATGAGTGCCAACTACGCCGCGGCACGTTCCGTTGTATCGGCTCGTGTTGAGGTTGTGGCAGCATACCCCATTACACCAGCAACAACAGTTCCTGAACAGATTGCCTATCTAAACGAGAACGGAATCTACAAGGGTGAGTTCATCCGAGTGGAATCCGAGCACTCCGCAATGTTTGCTTGTATAGGTGCTAGTTCTACTGGAGCACGGGCTTTTACTGCCACATCATCCAACGGACTATTGTTAATGGATGAAGGACTCCACTGGGCCGCTGCTGCTCGACTCCCAATTGTGTTGAACAATGTCAACCGTTCTATCTCACCTAGTTGGAATATTCACGTATCACACGATGATGCAATGTCAAAACGTGACTCTGGTTGGGTACAATTCTATGTTGCAAGTGTGGATGAGCTCTATCACACTCTACTCCAATCGTTCAAACTAGCCGAGGATGAGAGAGTCTTAATGCCAGTTATGGTGAATTCTGATGGGTTTGTACTTAGTCATACACTATCAACCTACGACTATCTTGAACCTGAGGAAGTTGACAAATTCCTTCCACCCTACAAACCACCACACTGGGTGATGGACCCGAAAAACCCTGTATCTCATGGTAACATTGTCTTTCCTGAATATT
Source organism: Candidatus Thorarchaeota archaeon (assembly GCA_016840245.1). Next base: position 4,304 of record JAEOST010000643.1, on the reverse strand, counting down.
ACCAAGAATTTCGTTATGGGATGCATGAGGGTACTAAGAACGCCCTCAATGTCTATGATGAGATTGAGAAGGAGTACAAGAAACTCTTTGGAAAGTACTTCGGTGGACCCATCGACTGCTACAAGTGTGATGACGCAGACGTCATCTTTACTTCTCAAGGTTCAGTTGGTGCTGAGGCTAAGGATGCTATCGATGAACTCCGAGAAGAAGGATACAAGGTTGGCAATGCTAGAATACGAATGATTCGCCCCTTCCCTGCTGATCTCATTCGAGATTTGGGACGTCGTGTGAAGGGTATCGCCGCCTTTGATAGAGGGGTGTCATATGGTTTCGGTGGGCATATAGCCAATGACATCAGATCAACGCTCTATCCTACAAAACACCGTCCACTCATACGTGATTACATCGGTGGTCTAGGCGGACGTGATATCACAGTGGACGATGTCAAGGAGATGTTGATTGAAATGGTCAAGTCTGTTGAAAGCGGTGAACTTGGTCCAGAAGAGACCTGGCATGACCTGAGGGAGTGATAAACATGGTAACAACGAAAGAACTTCCAATTGATGAATATGTACTGAAGGGAAATGCTGCCTGCGCTGGTTGTCAGGACATGGTGGCATTGAGACATGCTCACAAAGCACTTGAAGGCGATGTCATTCAGGTGGTTCCCGCGTGCTGTACAAGTGTCGTTCAGTCGCTCTGGCCCAAAAGTGGTCTCGCCATACCAGTTCTCAACACAGCCTTCATGGCTTCTGCAGCAACTGCTTCAGGAGTAAAAGCTGCATTAAGGGCAAAGGGAAACGACCACACAACTGTCATGGTCTGGGCTGGTGATGGTGGTACATTTGATATCGGCCTTCAAGCATTGAGTGGCGCTTTTGAACGTAGAACTGATATTCTCTATGTCTGCTACAACAATCAGGTTTACAGCAACACTGGTACACAGCGGTCTGGTGCTACTCCATTACACGCTAAGACCACAACAACATGGACCGGCAAAACTGAACCTGAGAAACAACTAGACATCATTGTTGCGGCCCATGAACCCGAATACCAGTTCACAACCAATTCCTCCTATCCTCGTGACATGTTTGAGAAGTTCAAAAAGGCTCAGGAATTCGAAGGACCTAGGTTCGGTCATATCTTCCTCCCCTGTCCACAGGCATGGAACTATCCTGTAGAGAAAGGAGTGGAGATTGGTAAACTTGCAGTTGAGACAGGCTACTGGATTATGTGGGAACGCATTGGTGATGAGTTCATTCTTGGAAAACAGAGTAAGCGATTCCAAGATCCAGAGAAGCGAAAACCCATTGAGGAGTTCCTCAAGATGCAGGGTAGATTCTCTCACCTGTTCAGACCCACGAAGGATGAGAAGAAGATACAAGAACTTCGAGACTTCGTCCAACACAGATGGGATCTTGTGATGAAGACCTTCACATAATCGCATCATTAGTTAGAATGTAAGGTCTCTCGACCCTACATTCTTTGACTTTGTTTTTCAGAACAGGTAGATGACTACACTTAGTGACAGTAGAAAGATTGCGAGATAGTATGTCAACTTGATGAAGTATTCTTCGTGTCGAATGTTGTGATGGAACTCTCGTATACCAATTGCTGAGTCTGATGCTACGAAGAATAACGCCCCGAAGAATGGCAGGAATCCAAGAAACACCCCTGACGACAACCAAAGTAGTAGTGCTGTGCTAGTTGTTATAGATATCACGAATGCGTAGACATTGACAGCCTTGAGCATGACAGGATCGACCTCACGCTCTGTTGTCTTCAAGTATCTGGAATAGAGGAAGATGTATACAATCATCACTGCTAGACATATGAGAAAAACTCCAAGGGAGATTATGTCTGCGCCAATGATTAAACTCTGCCAGATAAAATCAATTGAATAGAAAATGTGTGAGAATAGGAAGAGACCTAGACCTGCAATCAGTGTAATCTCAATTCCAATATCTCCCAATGCACAGAAAACCAGTGCGACCACCAATAGAATGTAGAATATGGAATCTGTTGGTCGATAAAGAAAGACATAAGCTGCAGCGGATAACGCAGGAATGGTCTTGACGAAGACCCTCAGTGATTTGTTAATGTTGATGGATGAATTGGTACTCAGCACTGTGGATATAATAGCTGGTATCCAGAATATGATGCTATAGATCAAAAGTGACATGGATTCCGTAAAATCAAGCCCGTTACTTAAATGACGCTGCAACTTTGAATGTCTAGGGTTGATTGAATTTCTTCAACACTATTACTGCTGGTACTATTATCACAACAAGTCCAATACCGAATGCAATCACAAGACTCTCCTCAATTATCTTGTTAGAGATATGTGGATCAAAACCATTCAGATACTCATCGAGATTGATGATGTCATCGTTATCTGGGTCAAGTTCTGAGTCATCAATCAATGGATCTAAGTTGTATTCAACTTCCCACCAATCGGGCATCAAATCAAAGTCAGAATCGCTATTATTCGGATGTGTTCCAAGATTGTACTCCATCAAGTTTGTCAGGGTGTCATCATCCAAGTCCAGTGCAGCATCATCGCTAAGTGGGTCTGTGCCATATTCAACCTCCCAATTATCAGGTGTAGCATCTTCATCACTATCGATCAGATTCGGTGATGTGCCTAGTTGGAACTCCTCCAGATTTGTCAATGAGTCTCCATCTGGGTCCAGACTGGAGTCGTCGAGTAGCGGGTCTAATTCATTTCGAATCTCCCACCCGTCAGTCATGTTATCCAGATCGGAGTCGTTACTCAACGGATGTGTTCCATTGAGATATTCATAGAAATTGGTGAGTGCGTCAATATCTGGGTCTTCACCTCCATTTGCTACAACGGGGTCGATTCCCATCGTGACCTCCCATAAGTCAGGCATCAGGTCCATATCCGTGTCATTTGAATGAGGTGAAGTCCCATTGAGAAACTCGTAGACATTGAGTAGACCATCTCCATCTGCGTCTAATTCTCCGTCAGGAGTCAATGGGTCTAGTTCATTGACTACTTCCCACAAGTCTTCCATTCTATCTCCGTCTGTGTCTCTGTGATACCCAGAAGTTCCAAGAATAATCTCCTCAGCATCACTCAGACCATCTGCGTCATGATCGATATCGAAGAGTGCCGTATCAAACCAATATTGTTGACTATCAGGGATATTGTCACCTTCAATGTCACTCTCATAGAACATCTCTAGTTGATACTCAACCGCTTCAGATGCAAGGTTCTCAATAGTGACTGTGTGAATACCATCGGTTGTCATTGGAACACTCAATACTTCTTCGTTGACCCCAGTTTCACTTACCAAATTCACATGACCGATGAGCACGTCACTAGGACTGTACACAGATACTGCGAGAGGTGCATTATTCCACGAGGCTGTGATGTTCAGACTTGAATTAATTGTAGAGGCTACGTAATAACTTCGGGATGTATCAACATCCACAAATCCTGTGTAGTTGAGATGCGTTGGCTTTCCATACTCTCTTGACATTGAGAATGCTATTGTCGACCCAATGGAGGCAGCGGTCTCTCTGGCCAGAGTGTAGTTGTACATTGGATTGTCCCATGTGTCTGTTGGCTGATGATATGCATCATCGTAGCCCACTCCGCTCTCGAATGCAAAGAGGACATTGCGATAACCTCTCTGGATGAATGAGTAGTGGTCAGAGCGGAACCAGAATGAAACAGAAGTTGAGGGGATTGGTACGATCAGGTCAAGGCCTAGGTTCTTGCTCATCATCCTTGTCAAGTCTGCCCAGTAGTGGCTATTCTCATACACAACATCTTCCGCGTTGTTATAGTACATATGTACTCTCTCGTCTGGTGGAGCGAAGACATCTTCAACGAGAAGCATGTCTATGTTGAAGTACTGTAAAACTTCAATGCCATCCTGTTCAAATGTTGTTGCAACTTCACGGCTTCCAATGAGACCAATCTCCTCGGAATTCCATGCACAGAAATAGATGTCCAAAGGCCATATATAACTAGAAAGAACATAGGCCAGCTCAAGAACCGTTGCTACTCCAGTACCATCATCGTTTGCTCCCGGAGCGCCTGGGACCGAGTCATAGTGTCCACCTATAACAATGACTGGAGCATCTCCAGGTATCCACCCTGGCAATCTTCCTACAACTGAGTGATGAGCTCCAACAACCTCGACCTCAATTCTATCCATTGATAGTTCACCCAGCCTCTTTACTATCCAATTCTTAGCATATACGTTGGCGTCACTGAAAGTTGGTGTCGTATCTGTCCAGCGTGATCCATTCTCTGTCAGTTTGATGATGTG
>JAEOST010000642.1 GCA_016840245.1 Candidatus Thorarchaeota archaeon | reverse complement strand
ATCATCACTCAATACATTCATTCCTCATATCTGAAGCCCTTCGTGGTGAAGGCGCAGTTCTACTCGGACCTGATGAAGAACGATTCATGCCCAACTATCACAAAGATGCTGAGCTTGCTCCCCGTGACATTGTGGCAAGAGCCATTGACAGCGAGTTGAAACGAACTGGTGCTGGACACATGAATCTTGACATCTCTTCAAAGGACTCTGCCTTTGTCAAGGACCGATTCCCTGTAATTTATGAGACCTGTCTAAGTGGTGGTATCGATATCACTCAAGAACCGATACCTGTTGTACCTGGAGTTCACTATTCCTGTGGTGGAATACGAGTTGATACGTTCGGGCGAACAGATGTCAAGGGTCTCTATGCAATTGGAGAAACCACATGTACTGGATTTCATGGTGCTAATAGGATGGCATCTAACTCATTACTTGAAGGAGCAGTAATGGCTCACAATGCATCTCAGGTCGTGTGTGACTCTATCACAAGTACAAAGCTAGACAAGAGCATACCTCCATGGGATCCTGGTCATGCTACCGATCCTGACGAGCTAGTTGTTGTGTCTCACCTGTGGGATGAAGTAAGGCGGCTCATGTTCAATTATGTTGGTATCGTTCGATCAAATAAACGTCTCATGCGTGCACGTGATCGACTTGAATTTCTCAATAAGGAGATAAACGCATTCTACTGGGATTTCAAACTCACTCCCGACTTGGTTGAATTGAGGAATATTGCTCAGGTTGCAGAGCTCATTGTCAGAATGGCTCGGATGAGAACGGAGAGCAGAGGTACACACTATAATCGAGACCATCCTGAACCGTCCGATGAGGCTGTTGACACAGTCATGAAGAAAGGGTATCTACCAATCTAGGTGATACATCTTGAGTATGAAACAACATGTGGTTGCTATTCTAGCATTACCAACACTGGTTACTATCATCATTCCAATGCTACTTGTCTACATGACGCAGCTGTTAGTCATCGGATGGCTATTGTCATACCCCTTCAATTTCTTACCAACAGCTACCGGTCTTGTTGTAGCAATTGCTGGTTTGATCACTCTTATACAAACAAACCGGTATTTTGCCAGTATTGGCCAGGGGACATTGGCACCTTGGGCACCAACATCAAAACTCGTTGTACATGGAGTCTATCTCTATGTTCGGAATCCAATGATTCTGGGAGTATTGATGATTCTGCTTGGTGAATCAATCTTCATTGGGTCCTATGCTATCTTTCTCTGGTTCTTGTTCTTTGCTATTGGGAATCATATGTACTTCATCAAATCAGAAGAACCTGGACTAATTGCTAGGTTTGGTGACGAATATCTCAGATATTTAGAGAATGTGCCACGTTGGATTCCACGAATAACGCCATGGAATCCCCACGAGCATGTGGATTGACCTACCTTCGTCTTGTATAGATTACAAGTGCTAGGATTATAATGACCCCAATTGATGAACCAATTCCAAGTATCATCACTTGGTCTAAACCACTACCTGTTTCATCAGTTGTAGGTGTAGTCGTGCTAGTAGTACTTGTATGAGTTGATGTAGTAGTCGTGCTGGTAGTGCTTGTCTGAGTTGATGTAGTAGAAATTTCTGTTGTCGTTTCTGTGGTCGTTTCAGTTATGGTTGGAACCGTTGTTGTAGTGGGCGTTGTTGGTACTGTTACATTGTCCAGTGCTGCAGGGACGATATAGTATTGCATGATGTATCTGGGTCCGTATCCCTCATCGATATTTGATGTGAAAGTAACAACAAGGTCTAATTCAGGTAAGACAAAGATGTACTGACCCTGATACCCTCTTGCTGAGTATGTGTAAAATCCACCTCCAGATTCAATCCACCATTGATATCCATAACTAACACCTACATATGGAGTGTAATGAATTGCAGTAGCATTCTCTACCCATGCCTCTGACACTATCTGCTCTTCGTCCCACGTTCCTTTGTTCAAGAATAGGAATCCAAACTTAGCCATGGCCTGTGCAGTGATGGCTAGCGAGCTACCACCATTGTTGTTTCCATGTGGGTCGATGACCCATGCATACCTTGTGATACCCAATGGACCGAAAAGATGTTCCTCAGCAAATTCCAGAGCTGTCATTCCAGTTGTTTCAGTTATGATTGCTGAGAGTAAGTGAGATAGACCTGTGTTGTAGTACCAGTGTGTTCCGGGATCATATGCCATTGGTTTGTCGAGTACATACTGCACCCAGTCATCAGAATTACGCATCGAGTAGTAGTCGTTCGCTTGTTCATAGCTTTCCTCGTCCCACTCAAAACCAGCGGTCATTGTTAGGACATGTTCAAGTGTGATGTTCTGTTTTCTATCATCTAGATTGGCAATGGTTCTATTGGGGAAGAAATCAAGCAGGTTCACATGGACTCCTTCGATGTAACCCATGTCAATGGCAATTCCAATCAGTGTAGAGGTAACACTCTTGGTGCATGAATAGAGGATGTATGTAGTGTTCTCACTGTGATACGGATTGGTATATTCTTCATAGACGAGATAACCATTCTTGACAATGGTAATTGATCTAATATCAACATCTTCTACTTCAATGAAATTCATTGCATCCTCCAGTCTCGATGAATTCATCCCCTGCCTCTCAGGGCTTGTTCTTCTCCATCCATCTGTGGGATAGTACACTCGGTCTTGTGTAGTTGCAATCGTACTAGCGATACTGGAATGCATTCCTCCTAGAAGCATGACTAGGAATACCAGAGAAACAACAAGTCTTCTCTCCATCAAGACACCTGTATCAGATTAACTCTTGAATTGATTAAAAGTAATGAATAACGCAATGCGAATGACATCGAAATCAGGTAAATGTATAATCCTACTTCGTACCATAGATTTTAGTTCATAGAGTTCTCCTAGTAATCTGGGTTTTGTGGGAATGTCTGAACGACTTATTCAATGGCAAAGTTTGTTTGACTTCGTTCGCAGAGTCATGACAAGAATGGGTGTGCCCATGGAGGGAGCTCGCCACATTGCAGATAACTTGGTTCTCTCCAACCTGCGGGGTATTGATTCCCATGGAGTAGTTCGATTACCTTGGTATGTCACTGGAATAAAAGAGGGCTATATACTCCCTAAAGCTATCCCAAAGGTTGTCAGAGAGAGCAGTTCACTTGCCAGTGTTGATGGTGGTAATGGGCCTGGTCAAGTTGCTGGTGCCTTTGCTATGGAAATGGCAATCAACAAAGCACAGGAAGAGGGCATTGGACTAGTCGGGGTTTACAACTCGAATCATTATGGGTTTGCAGGTTATTACCCCCTCATGGCATTAAGTCACAATCTCATTGGGATTTCAATGACTAATGCTTGGCCTCTTGCAGTTCCCACATTTGGACGCAATGCAACATTTGGTACTAATCCAATTGCTATTGCAGTTCCTGCTGGTGAACAAAGACCCTGGGTTTTAGATATGGCTACAAGTGTTGTACCCATCGGCAGACTTGAGGTCTATGATCGATTGGGAGATGAGATCCCTCTTGGTTGGGCTCTTGATGAAGATGGTCTTTCTACTAGGAATCCAAGAGAAGTTTTAGACAGTGTCTATGGTGGTTCAGGCGCAGGAGGTGTTCTTCCACTTGGTGGTGAGGGTGAGCTTCATGGTGGTCACAAGGGTTACGGTCTAGCTATCATGGTTGACATACTATGTGGCGTTCTCACAGGAGCCAATTTTGGACCATCAGTCACGTTCTATAAGGATGGTAAATACAAATTCCCAAATACAGGCCATGTCTTTGCTGCTTTAGATCCAGTATACTTCATTGGACTTCAAAGCTTCAAGCAACGAATGGATGAGTATCTTGTTCTGCTGAAGGATTCCGAAAAGGCTGAGGGTGAGTCCAGAATATATGTTCATGGTGAGAAGGAATACGAAGAGAATGAACTTCGCGGACAAAATGGGATTCCACTAGACCAACAAACTGCAGACGGTCTTAAGAAGCTCTCACGAGAGTTGGATGAGTCAATTCTATTCATTGATTGATGAACTCGGGAAGTTGTTTCAGAATGAAATCCTACATTGTCCTACCCCTTACATGCAAGAGTGAACTACCTGATGAGTTCAAGGCTGATGATATGCGATTTCCCGATGGCTTTGTAGAGGTGTTTCTTGAAGAATTCACAAAGCCTGGTGACAAGGTGATAGATATCTTTGCAGGCTATGGATCAACCCTTATTGTTGCTGAACAGATGAATCGTATTGGATATGGCATTGAAATTGATCCGCGTCGCTTTAGTTACACGAAGTCACAAATCAAGAATAAGGAGAATATCATAAACGGTGATACTAGACTCCTTGACCAGTATGATTTACCCGAAATGGATTTTGCACTGTGTTCCCCAATATACATGAACAAAAACTGGACAAGATCTCCACTCACAGCTGATCAGACCCCTGGAACGTATTTTAGCTATCTTGATGAATTACAGGAGATATTTACCAAACTGAAGAGTATAGTGAAGGTTGGAGGTCACATAGTTGTAGAAGCAGCTAATCTCAAGTCTACAGATGTGACTACTTTCGCTTGGGATGTCTGTCGCGCCTTATCCCGAGAACTGCTATTCGAGCGTGAAATTGTGATCTGCTGGGAACGTGCTGATACCGGTCGTGGTGTCAATGAATTTGGTTACGACCATAGTTATTGTCTGGTTTTTACGAACTCTTTCTGACAATTATTGGTTGCGAGTGAGGAGCATTTCGCCAACGATTGTTATACTCATTCATTGGGCTCCGAGGTGCTTTATCATCACCCCATCTTCCTGTGAATTCTGAAAATACAGTGTCCTTTAATGAAACAAGGTTCTTCTTAGTATCCCATACTTCTCCATGGGCGGCTATCTTGTCACAGAAGATTCTAGCAAAACATCTAGGTTTTGTATCTGGTGTTGGATAATGAGCATGTGAACCTAAGGCAACCCATGTATGAACTTGATTGTCTCTTAGAATGAGTGGCTCTGGTTCAAAGCTTGAAAGTGTGAGGTGACTTGGTAGAGAATTTAGATATGCTGTCAAATGATTCGAATGTAACCAAATTGTACACTCACTCTGTTGCTTTTGATCTCTAAAGATACGCACTTCGATATGTTCCCAATCGCCAAGATGGTTACCTTTCCCAAACTTAGCTCCGGGAAATCGATTATAGTTATACCAGAACCAGTAACGAATCTGTAACATCCTTATGTCATCCCAAATCTCGTAATAGCATGGAGTATCTGCATCCAATGTGTTTGGGGTCGTATCCACCTCGAATCTATTCCAGTCACTGCTGAATTTCTTGAATATTGCTTCAGCATCTGAAGGATAACAACAGAAGTCCCCCTCATCTGGATGAAAGTGTAAGATCGGTGCATAGTCTTGAACAACGTCAAATTGCTCCCTACTTGCCATTTCCAATTCCTCACTCAACACTATCCACGACCACACCACCGGGTATCTCGCATACAATGACTT
>JAEOST010000641.1 GCA_016840245.1 Candidatus Thorarchaeota archaeon | reverse complement strand
TCATCCAGTATCTTTGTGAGAATGTCCTCCTTCTCAGGAATACTCTCCAATAATAGGAGCTGTTCTCCAAGTCCAATCTTCCTTTCATAAGTCTGCAGTTTGGGGGGTTTGAGTAGACCCTGTTTCCTTAACTTTGAAAGACGGTATCTCACTGTTCTATCAGGAATTCCTAGCCGCTCACTCAGTTGACTTGTAGAAATCTTTAGAGGGAGATTGAACTCTGACAAGTTCAGTCACCCAAATCAAATCAGATGGCTTAAACCATGTAACATTCACATCAGTCAATGAACCAAGAGTCTGTGTGTCGGTACCAAGCGTGAGGTCTGCGCGAGTAACATCATCAATTCTAAATATTCCAGCATCACTCCATCCACCATCGAAAACCTGTGACTTGATTGACTTGGCATAATTAGGCGATTCGAGCTTGACTTCCCACCACCCAAGTCGATCAATAATGGAGGTGGGCACAGTGACACGACCAGTACTAATAGCGCAGGAACCTGTTAGATTAGTAAGGAATGGATCCGATACTGTGAGATTCTCCCAGTCCGTTGGGAATAGAATCATCATCTCAGGGTCTTCATAGTCACCGAGATAGCCGACGTACGTATAGAGAGTCAAATCTGAGCTTAGACCATGGTCTACAACATACTCGACTCCTGGACTGGAAATATCAGTTCTCCAATTCGAATCAGTGAAGCGGCGTGAGTGAAGACGAGTCTTGTAGTCAAAGGAGATGCTTGTGTTCGCGGAGAGGGACACTGAAACAGGAGAGGTTGTCCAATAGGATGCGTTTGATATTGAAGCATAGTACGTACCCAATGATCCAGTGAGTGCTGAAACTGAAGAGCCAATTGAAAATTCAAGTTGAACTTGCTCAGCTGTTGGTGGTGTTTGTTTGATAAATGAAATGTCATCCAAATAGACAGTTATGTATGCAGCATTACCGATGCCATCATCTATTCCGTTATTATCATAATCATACCTTTTGTCTAGTTCCAATGTTCCGTCAATTTCTAGCCCTATCTCAAATAGGAAGGAAGCAGGAGCACCGGTCACAGTGATTGGAATAACACCTGTATCAGTCCAAATGCCTCTCTGTGAAAGAGTTAGAAGACTCATATTCCATATGGGAGACCCATCAATATAGACTGTAATGCTGCAGTTGCCGGTGATTGCTACAGGAACTGACGGATTCTTGTCTAGAGGACCTCTTAGATAGAAATAGTCAAAGTTGAGTAGAAAGTCCTCTGTGTAAGGAGCATTTTGAACTGTCTGAGTCCAAACAATTCTTGTTCCTGCAACATGAGTGAAAGCATTCTGACCCTCTTTACCACCTTGGCTTTCAACAGCAACGTACTGTCTCCCAGTGTCATCATAGATAGCAAGTTGAAGATCATCATCATAGCCAACACCATCAGTACTATCTGCAGACCAACCTAATGGGTAGTAATCGGCAGTACCATTTGGATTCACATTGATTCCAGGAATTCCTTCTGAGAGTGACCCATTTATCGCATAGAGTTTCTCAAGGTTCCAGACTGATACCTCTGCTTCGTCAGCAACCCAATCATGAGCAACATCAAGTGGTAAATCATATCCGAGGTTTTGATAGCTATCAGTACGTGCAGAGATATTCTCTGATGCGGCAAACCCGGATTGCTCAACTGTCAAAGGGTCAAGGATTCCGTTGGCCGGCGCATCATCGGCTAGTGTGAAAACATCAGGATCCGGGGAATTAAAATCAAGAACTGGAATGAGATTTGGATTTTCATCTGTGTTGGGAGATGAATCGATTATTGTTGCTCCGTCTGTACTATTATTGGTCATCAGGGGTATAGTTGGCACCCATATTATTGAAACAATGAAGAACGATAACACTAGTACTGATGTCAATTGTCGCATACTCATATCCCTCATCACCTGCTCCTGAAGCAGTATCACACAGGATGGCTTATTGAGTTCATGTATGTCTTGACGTTCTACTAATTATGTTTGTGTTGTATTGAATCCAGAACCCACTTCTGG
>JAEOST010000640.1 GCA_016840245.1 Candidatus Thorarchaeota archaeon | reverse complement strand
TCTAGGGTCTCTTGCCGTTGATTTCTCGCTCATGTCGATCATGCAACCTGTCTAGGTACAGGAAATGCTGGAGGCAGAAAGGATATATACCTTTACCATTCAACGTTGGATTGAACGGTACCATTCAAACGTATTTTGAATGGTAAGACTTGATAGAGGGAATTATGATGAAGAAGAGAAGCCTTGGAAAAAGTGGAATCAAAGTTAGTGCAATGGGTCTTGGATGTTGGGGGATAGGAGGTCCGTTTCTCCATCCTGAACATGGAGTCATTGCGTACGGTCAGGCGGATGATAAAGAATCGATAGAGTCGATTCACCTTGCCCTAGAGATGGAGATTACCCTATTCGATACTGCAAATGTCTACGGATGCGGTCGGAGTGAAAGAGTACTAGGAGAGGCGTTGAAAGAAAACCGTGATGATGTTGTAATTGCCACAAAGTTCTCCTCGGTCTTTGATCTAGAATCGGGTAATCCGGATATACCATGCAGATCAACTGGTAGTGACCTCTCTCCAGAGGGAATCAAGAGTGCATGTGACGCAAGTCTTGAACGACTTCAGACAGACTACATAGATGTCTATCAGTTGCATTCAGGCTCTCTTGACCCTGAGAAAGCCCCAGGAATTATGGAAATATTGGAAGAACTGGTGGATGAAGGTAAGGTCAGATGGTACGGATGGAGCACAGACTCTCCTGAGAGAGCGGGAATCTTTGCAGAGGGAAAACACTGTGCAACTGTCCAGTTCAGGCATAACATGTTCACACATAATGAAATAATGCTCTCTGATGTTATCGATAGATTCGGAATTACCGGACTCATCAAGACCCCTCTGGGAGGTGGTCTTCTCACAGGCAAGTATCGCGATGACACTGTCCGACCGAAAGACCACATGCTACATGGTAGGAACTTCGGAGAAGGAAGGATACTGACGCTTCGACAGACTCTGGAGAACCTACGAGAGACCCTGACTAGTGACGGACGTACACTGGCTCAGGCTGCATTAGGATGGATCTGGGCAGACCATGAGAGTCTGATTCCAATACCAGGTTTCAAGAACCCTCAACAGGTCACTGAGAATGTGGGAGCACTGGAATTTGGTCCGCTGAGTAAGAAACAAGTCAGTGATGTGAAGAGAGTCGTGAACGAGATGCTGCAGGATTCGTAAGCACCGTTCTAATCTTTGGATTGGTTGTTCTAATCTCTGGTATTATATCCATTCTTGACCATGTGGTAGAGTGAAGAAGAATGCCAGATAGAAGACTGATTGCAGCCACACTAGTGGTAATAGTCCTTGGAGGTGTGGGTATGCTCTCATACTCACTCACTGCACTGACACCTGGTTCAGGACACCTTCCACCCCCTACAACTACACCGGGACCGGATCCTGAGGTGGTTACTAATGGTGACGTGGTACTCTGGGCAGATGGATACTTCTGGCAAGACTTCATGCCGGCGGTTCCACCAGAGGGGCCTCCATTCTATGCTGTTGTAGGAATCAACATAACCAACAATGGTGACACCACGATAACGAATATTGGAGTTGTCAAGGCCACCATCTTCCTCAACGACACAGGACAGCCACTTGTGACCCTGAATATGACAACAGTAAATCAATACTTTGCTCCGATTACGATTGCTCCTGGGCAGAGTGACTACATAGAGTACATCAATTCACGCAGCGAGATATTCTCACCCACGTTGGAAGAAGACATAATGCTATACGCCAGAGTTTTGTACGTCTGGGGAGATGGCAATCAACAGATTCTCACTACACCACCGATGGCTCTGATGTATACCTACTAATCACCATCGATAACAGTTATCTTCTATCGGATGAAATCACCGAAGCAATGAGAATCAGAATATCTTGATTGATAATTGTAGCACATCATGTCTTTCTGTAGTTGTGTTGTGCAAATGGATGAAACTCCTGACCCCGAACTATATAGTATGTCCGACTCACATACCCCTTGTAGCTCTCCACACTGTATTCAAGTATGATTCCATCCTCGAACCTGTGTGCAAAAACGGTCTTTCCTTGTCGCTGGTAGAATTTCCGTGAGAGACCCCACTTCTCATCAAGTCCGGTGATTCTGGCAATGTAGACCTCTGCTACCTCGGACCTGTCAGCTGTGCGAGATATCTCTGCAACAGCTGCTTCTTCACCTCTGACCAAGAATCCGCCCCTCCTCAAGATGTAAGCAGTCACCTCTGACTCAAGAGAGTCTTCAGATTCAGGTCTTGTGCCCTCAAACTCATACCCAACAACCTTGACACCAGGGGTCTTTGACTGTCCCTCACGCCTTCTCTTCGCTATTGTGACGTTGTCCTTCAGCTTCTTAGCTCGAACTCTGGATTGCTCTTTCTTCTTCTCCAATCCAACTGTGTCCTCATCAGGTGTCATAGGCAGATGCTAGCTCACATCTCAGATTGATAAAATTGTCTTTCACTCAACTTTTCGGAAAACCGCCTTAGAAACAAAGAAAGTCACGAAAATGACAAGCGCTCCTGCTATTATGATAACAATGGTATTCTGAAGTGGGTAATTGCTGATATTATTAGGAGACGGGTCTTCAGAGTTCACTGTAGTTGAGATTGAACCAGAAATAGTTGATGTAGTTGGTGTGGTTGATGTACTGGTTGTTGCGCTGGTTTCAGTAGTACTCAACGTGGATGCACTGGTTACAGTAATACTCAACGTGGATGTACTGGTTTCAGTAGTACTCAACGTAGATACACTGGTAGTCATAGTTTGATTTTCTGTGTAATCTTCTATTGCCCCGAGAATATAGTACCTGAGAAGCGAAGGTGCAGGATACCAATCTTCATCATCTATGTCAGCAGTGAATACTACAACCAAGTCATTCTCAGGGGACACAAAGATTCTCTGATCACGAGCTCCCCAGGCTGCATAGATATCAGTTCCATCAAGTGTCCACCACTGGTAACCATATCCCAAATCAGCTCCAGTAAATCCTCTGTAATGCTCAGAGGTCGCGATACTCACCCATTCTTCAGACACAATCTCCTTATCATCCCAAGTGCCATTGTTCAAGAAGAGAAAACCTAGTTTTGCCATGTCCCTTGGAGTTAGGTAGAGTCCTCCACTCACACCATATTGTGGATTGTTGTGAGGATTCCACCAGTCGTAGTAATCGATGCCTAATGGATCAAAGAGGAAAGACTCTACAAAGTCGATGAAACCATAGCCAGATGATTTCTCGACAACTCCCCCCAAGAGCTCAGAACAACCGGAGTGATAGGCCCACCTTGTACCAGGTTCATATTCAGTAGGACAGTTGAGCACATACTGATACATGTCATCGCTATCGTACATCGCCATCAAATCATTCCCGGGTTGGTCGTAAGGAATGTCATGCTCATGCCACTCAAGACCTGTACTCATGGTTAGTAGATGTTCAACTGTGATGGCAAGCTTCCAGCTATCAAGGTTGGCAATAGAGTAGTCTGAGAATAGATTAGCCATTGTCCTGTCTACACCAGAGAGAACCCCTCTCTGTATTGCAATCCCTACACATGTTGACGTGAAGCTCTTGGTAGCAGATTGAATTGTGTGTAAAGTGCTCTGAGTGAAGTATGGGTCAGGGTATTCCTCCAGCACGATGTATCCATTACGAATGACGATAATTGAGTCGATGTTTAACTCGGACTGCTCGATGAAGTCAACCATGTCCTCCAGCTTTGAGGAGTCCATCTCCTGCTCTTCCGGTGTAGAAGTCAGCCAGCCCTCCGTGGGCCAATAGTCTGGTTCTTGACTCAGGATGTGATTGTGTCTTGTGTCATTCCCCTTATCCCCTGCACTTTCGATCAAAGGATAGCTAACAATGAACATACTGAACAGTAGGATGAGGAATATTGTGAAAGATCTAATCCACAATCGATTGAAGTACACATATATCATCTCAGACAATGTAACCGAGACCGACAACTGATTTACAACAGATTGAGCAGGAATATAAGATATCTTCTTGACGCCGTTAGGTCATGGCCTCGTAAGCCAGATGTGATACACCTTGGATGACGATGAACAGGCAAAGTGGTTGAATCGACGACTGGAACTCTTCATGATTATTCCGTGCGCCCTCATGCTCTTTTCATTAGTTTTCATGGATGTGTACAGTGATGAGTGGGATGGAATTCTGTTTGTACTCCTTGGTTTTCCTGCATGTTGGGCGGTTTTCGTCATCATACCATTCATGTGGAGTACTCAGGGTCGTAACTTGTACGTTGCAACGATTCTGTATCTCTTGTTTCTTGTACTCGCCTTTGTCACCATTCATCCTATCTTAGTCTTCACTGGCCCTTCTGTTATAATCTCCATTCTAGTTATCATTGGAATAATTATAGCTGCAGTTCAACCGTTTCTTCTTCGTATTTCTGATTCGATTCTGAAAGGGAGGGATGAGAGAAGAGCCAGAGAACAGAGAAGACGTGAGTCTGACTACATGGGTTCAGAATGAACTATCGAGGTGAGATTCTGCTACCTTCGTCTGTAGTATCGAATCAACCCTAATATTAAGTTCATTTTAGGAACACGGGTACTATACTCGATGTAGGACTCACCGAACTTCTCAACGTTGTTTCGATCCTCGACTAGAACGTAGTTTACAATCGAGAGGAACGGAATCACTCCTAAGAGTATTGTAACCCAGTGTTGTGAGATAGCCATGAGTGCGAGGGAAGTCAATCCCCAGCCCACGTAGATAGGATGTCTGACCACACCATAGATTCCTGTATCAACTAGGATAGTTGTTTGGACCCAGCTCTTACCTTCTGGAACTCCACCTCGCTCACTGAGGACATACTTTGGCAGGGACATGATGACAAATCCCACAATCATGAGTATCCATCCAGAATAGAGTACAACGTCAATGGCATAGGCATTGTAGTAGAAGATGAAACAGACTATGATCTCCATAATGAACAGGACACCTGAGATGATAGATATTGCTAGTTCAGCCCTACTAGGCTCCCAAGCTCTCTGGCTCCCCTCATTCCCATCAGTCATTCAACGTCCACTCCATATCTATTTGTATCGACTTCTCAACCCTGCGTATGATGAGAACGACATAATCTAACAAATCTACCTTCTCCAGCAGTATCTTGAGTACAGCAACAGACCAGTTGTTAGAAGGACAACACATAGCGTAATCATAAGTCCAACGTCAAGGAATGTCCATGGGTCATATCCAATAAACTCGGGTCCTATGGCAAGGGTAGTTATCATGTTGGTAGCTGATGAGAGAGGATTGACACGTGCGAATGTTTTGAGAATCTCTGGTAGGTCGTTGTATGGAACTGCGATGCCTATGAAGTAGTTGGTCAGAACTGCTGCAACCCCTACATGTGAGGCAGCGGACTCACTTCTCACAAAAGCTGCGATAATCAATCCAATTCCTGTTGAGGTGAGTGTGATGACAAGTCCAATCCCAAGTATAACGAATAGGTCGACACCGGCAACTACCAACTCAGCTCCAGTTGCTAGACCGAGAGTGAGGATCAGAACACTCCCTAGCGATGAAAATACTATGACTGTAAGGATACGTCCAATACTCTCGAACCACGGACTGATGGGCATTGATGAGAGCTTGGAGTATAGGTCATGGTCTCTATCTCCCGCAATGGAACCTGAAAGATTACTCATACCTGCTGTCATAATGAGCATGACAATCATCGCGATGGTCAAGTATCCCTTCGTCATTGGCATGTATTCTTCGGGTACACCGGTGAACAATACCTGTGGAAGGACAAGTAGGAAGAATATTGGTACAAAGATAGATGAACCAAAGATTGCCTTGTCGCGAAGGAAGATTCTCATTGATCGAGAGAAGGATGCTGAAATCAGATGTAGGTGTATCATAGTACCTCCCCCTGAATTGTGACATCAGTCAGTCTATAGAACACGTCCTCGAGACTGGAGGGGTTGGCTTCGATGCGCAGTATCTCGTAACCTCCGTTATTGAGCGCCTCTATGACACGTGGAATCAGGCTCATAGCTCCCTCGCAACACATTAGAAATCCCTCCTCACGTTGTACCACAACACAGCCAGCATCAAGACTGGCAAGCAGGATGTGTAGTTTCTCGTCGCGGGGTATTGCATCAATGACGATTGAGTCTTGGACACCACTTGTTTCCTTGAGTACCTCAGGGCTGTCCTCAACTACAATCGCTCCATCAACCATGAAACCAACTCTTGATCCCACCTCAGCATCTTCACCAATATGGGTTACAAGCAGAACGGTTGTGCCTGTGCTGTTGATTGTATTGAGCAGTCCGATAAACTCCTTCCTCACTCGGGGGTCGAGTCCTGTTGTGGGCTCATCTAGAAGAAGTATAGCGGGATTGCCTAGCAATGCAGCAGCAACTTCCAATTTCTTCCTCATTCCTCCACTGTACTCTGAGACCCTTCTATCCGCATCACTCACTAGTCCCATCATCTCTAGGAGGTTGTCAATCTGTTTCTTAGATTCTGACCTGGTCAGCCCAAGCACTCCAGCAAAGTACCTGAGATTCTCCCTGCCAGTCAGGAATGTTGAACAATAGCTCCCCTGAGGAACATAACCGAGGTGCTGTCTGGCTAGCAGTCTGGCTTCCATGATATCATCACCAAATATCGTAACAGAACCAGAGTTAGCTGCATTAGTACCTGCAATGATAGACATCAGTGTGCTCTTTCCTGATCCGTTTGGACCCATCAGGATGTAGAATTCACCTCTCTCAATCTGGAGAGAGACACCTCGCAGAACTTCATGTTCATTGTATCTCTTGGATACATTGTCAACATCTATTGCTACAGTCGAATTATCTGTCATATGAATACTAAAGATTCAAGTCCTAATAAGACAAGGAAGTGTTCTGTAGTACAGAACAATGTTGTCATTTATTCTGAACTGGGTCTAATGTAGACTAGGAGTGAACTGAATTGGAGAATATTGACAAGGTACTTGAGGCATTGAGTGTTGTTGAGAGATATGAGGAGTATCTCTTTCAACGAGCTTGGGCGAGAGCCCTCATTATCATCGGGATTGTCTTTCCGCTGGGTATGTTCATCAATTATAACATTCAAATCCTTGCCTCAACAACCGGACTGGATACAACGCTCTTTCTTCTCATTGCAAACATTGTGACCGTCCTTCTCTGCTGGGGACTTGTTATGTCGGTGTTTTACAATGCGTGGCGGACTGTGGCAAAAGAACCCGAACTAGAGGAGGAGGGCATCAATCACGGAGTTATGATTGCCATCGTCTGGTTTGTATCATTTCTACTTCCCAACTTAGTGCCAGAGCCTTTTGGGATTATCTCGATACTCTGGTCATCCAGTATAGCCTGTCTTCTGTCGTATCTCATTTTGAGGTTCACAGAGCTTCATAGTGAGAAGCAGATTGTGCTCTATCTGGGAGTCATGTTGGGAGTTGTATCGCTACCTCTTGTAGTCATAACTGACATAGTTCTAGCTGAATCTCTATCTCTAATCGCATTTTCAGTCTGTTTCATAATAGCTGGACTGATGATGCATCAATTTGCAAACAAAGTATTACAGAAGCCCGAGTAGACAATAGCAAGGTGGGAGTAACTCTGAAAGACGCCCTAGCTCTGAGTGATGAGGAAAAGGCCTTTCAGTCACAGCCACGTTTCTCCATTGTCTATCTTCTATTCTTGAAGAGGCGAGTAGGTTTTCTCGAGCTGAAGCAACTACTAGGACTGACACCGGGAAACCTCGATCACCATCTTAAGAAACTGGAAGAGGTGGGTATTGTGAAGAGTCGTCGTGTCATCTCCTGGAAACCATTAGTTGTAGTTGAAATTACACCCCTGGGAGCCAGCACTTTTCGCAAGTACATTGTCAAACTTAGAGGTCTTTTAGAGGACATTCCCGATACTCTTCTTCAGAAGGAGAGCGAGTAGTATCACTCAATGACACTCAGACTCTCTTCTTCAGAACCAGAACTATTGCTACAATAGCAAAGAGTCCCCCTCCACCCAGGAGAACAAGTACCATGGGCTCAAAGGAATTATCGTTAGTTACTTGATCAGTGGTTGATGTTGTGGGTTCACTTGTTGTAGAGATGCTCATTGTTGTATCACTAGTCGTGATAGTTGTTGGTTGACTTGTTGTTGCGATACTTGTTGTCATGCTACTGGTTGTAGTTGTTGTTGGGCTCCAGTTCTCATAGAGTTCTGTGATATTGTACAGTTTCGTCTCATTTACTCCTAACGTAGCAAGTTCGTCCTCGAGGTTGAAACACATTGTTCTGCTATAGTTCTCAGGATAGTAGACATACATGTCCAATGTTCGCGGGTTCATAATCAGGCTGTGAGTAGTGCTATCAGCACTGAGAGCTTCCAAGACATCGCGAATGGCTTCAACAGTGAGATCACCCTCTGAAGTGACATCATCCAACATATCACAGGCCAAGTTGTACCTCTGGACACTTTCATAGAGGGTCCCATCATAGTTAGTGAAATCCAGCAGATTATGATTGGTGGACACAGTATAGTGAGTTTCATTCATCTCTGTGAAGCCAACCCGACCCTCCTCATCAACTGCAACAACAACGGAATCACCTAGTGCATCTGCATAGTGATACTGCCACCACCACTCAGGTGGATCACCTCTGACGTAGTTGTACTCGTTGAAGAATGCAATCACCTCTTGCACGGTGTCACACTCAGCAAAGACTCCAGGGCCATCAACTTGAGGAGTATAGTTTGTCTTGAGTGGGTCTACATACATAGGTACGACTGCAAGGCTATTACCGGCACAACACAATCCGTCTAGTTTGAAAGAGGCATATCCATCTCTAGGACCAGTGGGTAACATCCTCCCTGTGAAGGCTATTTGTTCACCAAATGTTATTGTTGTATTATCACTGAAAGTGAGATGGTCCCCGAATGAGATGAAAGGGGTCAGATAGTCATGGCCATCAAGATTGTAACCAAACAGTGTCGTATTGCCAATACTGCATGTGAGAACAGAACATCCTTCAAGAACAGTCCCAGATTCTTCTGCAAGTTGCGCATTATCAGAATAAGATGTCAACCACACTCCACTGACAATCAAGGTTGCAAAAAACACCACGACTACTATAGAACGACCTCTCTGGAGTTTCATATTACTCACTACGACACAGAAGATACTATGTGTACTAATAATGAGGAATATCAGCGCAACTCGAAAAAATACCGCTTTGCGTTACTTACACCACACCATTCATTTAAGCTCTGATGAGCGATTTGTGGAGGAGAAGTGAGTCACACAAGATGGTTGATATTCAGATTCTCGAGGCAAGTGAGATTGACGTCAGTGAGTTGGTACAATTCACGTTAGATGCTGAGCAACAGCAATTAGACGAACAGTTGAGATGTGGAATGACTGAAGATGAGGTCGAGAAACATATCCAGGGCGTCTTTAAGGTCCCATATTATTTCATTCTTGCCCGCGACAAGGGGAAACTCCTCGGATGGGTAGGTCTCTACCCCTACACAGCATCTATGGTCTATCTTGACAACTGGCAACCCCTTGTTCTTCCAAGTGAGAATTCAGATGATTTGTTCCGACAACTTGTGCAAGAGAGTATCAACCATACCCGGAAAATTGGAAGGAGTCGTCTTGAGATATTTCTGATGAAACTCACTGATGATATCAGACCGACCTATGAACGATATAGAGTCCTCTACGAGTCTGCAGGAATGCGTAAGGGAAAAGAGTGGGCCCAGATGGTGTGTGACCCGACTGCGCTTGACCTCTCTGAGCCTGATTGTCCAGATGGTTTCTCACTCAAGCCGCTTATCGAAGTGAGTAACGAGGAGATATGGCCCTGTTACAACGAAACTTTCCTTTCTAGTAGTGATGGACGTTATCTTAGCCAGACCGAGGAGCAACGTAGAGAGAACTTTGATGACTTCTTTGACAGATCCAAACAAATTGAGAACGATGCTTCTCTATTGCTCTACTCAGATGACAAGATTGTGGGTTTCATGAAAATCAACATCTATGACAGTGAGGGATTTGTGAATGGGGTCGGAATACATCCGGACCATCGAGGACGGGGTCTAGCAAGGTATCTGATGACTGCAAGTCTCATACGTGCTGCTGGCAATGGAATGAATCACTTGGTTCTTGAGGTTGATATAGAGAATCAACGAGCGATTAGACTCTATGAGAAATTGGGATTCGAGAAACAAAGAGGGTCAATCAGTCATGTTTGGACCGAGTAGAATTAAT
>JAEOST010000639.1 GCA_016840245.1 Candidatus Thorarchaeota archaeon | reverse complement strand
GTTGGGCCATTGAAGGCCCAACGATTACTCTTCTTTTGTAGGTGGTAGAATGTATATGACATCTTCCATCTCTGGAAGTTGTACCTCTACATATTCAGCACCCTTTGGTTTACCAAAACCAATCTTCTCAAGTCCATGCATGGCTTGTAGATCCTTTGCCCAAGGCTTCAGATTCTCAGAAACGTAGGCCTCAGGAAGTTCCTGTCTAAGAGACAGTTCATTTTCACGTTTGAATTTCCAGAAACCAGCATTGGTTTGAAGTAAGAGATTCGAATGTTCAGTGAGTTTTGATGTCCATGTCTTTTCCGTAGACGGGAATGACTGACCATGTACACCCTTCTCATCATAGAGCTCTCGATAGATTCTGTCCGTGACGAAGGGTGATATTGGAGCCAAAGTCTTCACAATGACCTTCAATACCTCATGTACGGTGTACCATGCAGATTGTTGTTCTTCATCAGTGAACGTACCTTCTCCATTGAAGCAACGACCCTTAATCATTTCTACAATGTGATCGGCAAAGTAATTCCATGTGAATCCACGAATCTCGATTGCAGGTTTATGGAAATCAAGCAAATCAAACTCTGGAAGTATTCGTTCAATGAACTGGTTCGTTTCAGTCAAAATCCATTGAT
Organism: Candidatus Thorarchaeota archaeon; assembly: GCA_016840245.1. Next base: position 2,980 of record JAEOST010000639.1, on the reverse strand, counting down.
CCATCGGAGTGAGCTTCTTGAATTCAATTGGCTCAGGAATCGGAAACATGGAGATGAATCGTGCAATGTTCCAGAGCTTAGTCATGAACTTAGATACTCCTGCAAGGCGGTCCTCTGAGAAACGAATGTCGCTCCCATGGCCAGCCTCAAGTGCACCGAAGAGGCGCATAGCATCTGCACCGTACTTCTCCACAAAGGGCATTGGAGGTGGCGAGTTGCCCTTGGACTTGCTCATGGTCTCACCCTTCTCATCCACCACGTGTCCGGAGATCCAAGCCTCCATGAACGCCGGTTTTCCTGTTAACTGCAGAGTTCGTAGGAGTGAGTAATAGAGCCATGTGCGCACAATGTCTTTCCCTTGGGGTCGCATTACAGTCCCAAAGGCCTTCTTGAAGAGCTTGTCATCTCGTAAATAACCAATTGTTAGGAGACCGCTGATAGACGAATCCACCCACGTATCGAAGGTACGGTCCTCACCCTTGAAGCCCTCTTCAGCACCACACTTGGGGCACTTTGCGAACGGAGGGTTGTCCTTCCATGGTTGGTAATAACGGGGTTCACCCGGTTCTGGTGCAATCGCCTCTTTGCAGGAATTACAGTACCATAGTGGTATCTCGGTACCATAATAGCGACGTCTGCTTACAGGCCAGTCCACCGTCACTCTATTGAGCCAGTCAATCAATATCTGTCTGTGATGATTTGGAAAGAATGTGGTTTCATTTGCGATCTGGTGTAGCTGCTCAATGAAGTCTACCTGCTTGATGTAGTACTCATCCATAGCAACGAACTCAATTGGAGTACGGCTACGCCAGCACATGGGTACTCTCTGCACTGAATCCTCTAGCTTGATTAGTGCACCTTCCTTCTTCAGGTCCTCAATAATCTGTTTCCTTGCTTCTGCAATCTTCATTCCTGCATATTGTCCTGCAGCCTCTGTCATGGTGCCATCAGTTGAAATGGCTGCAATCGGTTTTAATGCGAAATCACGAAACGCCATCACGTCGGCCTGATCACCATAGCTACATACCATGAGAGCTCCTGAACCGAAATCCATCTGTGCTGTGGGACTCTCAATAATCGGAACCTCAAGACCAAAGAGAGGCACTCGTGCGGTCTTGCCCTTGTATGCAGTATATCTCTCGTCATTTGGATGTACGAACAAAGCTCCACAGGCACACAGTAGCTCCGGTCTCGATGTGGCAATCTCAATTGGTTCTAGATCCTCCACTTCGAAATGGAGGTAACTGAGAACAGTTGGCCTCTCCTTGTACTCTACCTCAGCATCTGCAATAGTGGTCCCACAATCAAAGCACCAGTTGTTAGGACGATAATCACTGTAAACTAGTCCTTTGTTCCATATTTCGATGAAGGATGCTTGTGTCACGGCACGGTATCTTGGGCTGTCTGTTCGGTAGCTCCCCTCATCCTCATAGGTATTGAACTGAATACCAAGTCGCTTGAAGCCTTCAACAGTAATCGTTTCAACCTCGTCGAGTCGTTCCTTGCAGAGAGCAAGAAACTCCTCTCTAGGGGTCTCATGCATACTGATTCCAAGTTCCTTCTCAACTCTGACCTCTACTGGGAGACCATTCCTATCAATCCCTAGCGGGAAATTCACCTCCCATCCCTGCATCCTTCGATAGCGAGCAATCTCATCAATCTGAGCGTAATGGATTACTCCCCCAACGTGCATGGGACCTGAAAGATATGGGGGTGGAGTATCGACTGTATAGATTTTCTTCCCGGAGTTCATATCAAACTCGTATGTGTCCTCTTCGGCCCAGAGTTTCAGAAGTTCTTCTTCTGCTTCTGGTTTCCAGCGTTTTGATGTTATCTTTGGTTTAAACGTCGACAAAAGGATTAGCCTCCTTGATGTCAGCAAGGGCGCAGCTTACGCCGCTTCAAGCTGGTGAAGTCGTATAGCCTAAAAGGGTTATGGCCAATTTGGGTTGTCCATTGCACTAGACAAACCGAATCAATCCTTACTGGAGTACCACCAGATACCATAGGCAAGTATAATCCAGAAGACACCGAAGCCTCCAAGTGTGGAAGTTGTAGCTGCAGCGTAGCTAGGATGAAAGTCACCAATAACACCCCATATGATGAAAGCTGCACCACACAGAACTAACACAGCGGAGATAGCCAAGGCTGCCGGAGGTACTCCAAATCGCGTGTATAGATATGACTCTGTTGGCATATGAGATAGTAACCTAGGCTCTTCTGGAAGAAGCCTAATTCGTTTGAGCAGAAGGAGTTGATCACCTACATAGTCAACAGCTATTTTCACTCCAACTATTGGTTCTGCTCCTATCGTATCTTTATCATATCTCAACTCAATGCGGCTACCATCACTCAATTCAAGAGTGACTGGTCCAGCTGGGAAGCCTGCCCACTGTCCAATATCCGCACCAACAACTCTCCCTTCAACACTTTTGATTGGTTCATCCGGATTCATAGTACTGAATTGTGGATTCACCATGCTATCATGTTTGTGGTTTCAAGCAATCATCACAAGAAAGGATAGTTAATCTGGAGCAACTGAATGAAGTGACAGACTGGACTGAGATGGACCATCTAGCTCGCTGAAGGTTCTTACAACGAGCTAGAGATTCACCTGTTAGATTAGAGACCGCCCCAGACTTTCCTACCGATTAAAGCTCCAATCAGTAGAGAAACCGGTATCGCTATACCTACAGCCACCAGGGTAGTATCAAGAGCAATTCCGCCACCTAAACTAGGTCCAGATGTGCGTGAAACACTCCATGTGCTAATGAATCGGCTTGTGAAGTTTTCATTATTCAGCATGGTTGTTGTAGTTAGAAGTAATGTATTGAGAACACCATCTGCATCATATGTAGCGGAGAAGTCAAACCGTCTAACACCAGTAGCATTCTCGGCAGTGTCGTCAATGAACTTGATATCCTCAATGTCTACGGCAATTGAGAATGAGAATGTACCATCTCCAGGAGCACTGAATGTG
>JAEOST010000638.1 GCA_016840245.1 Candidatus Thorarchaeota archaeon | reverse complement strand
ATATTCATTACATGTCATCATTCGTTATGAGATTGAGAGGAAGCTATGGGCTGGGGATATTGAAGTCTCTGAGTTACCAAGTGTTTGGAATGACATGTACAAGGAATATCTAGGTGTAGATATTGAAGATGACGCAGAGGGGGTCATGCAGGATACTCACTGGGCATCTGGTTACTTTGGCTATTTCCCATCATATGCGCTTGGAAACATTTACGGTGGACAGATGTTAGAGAAGATGAACAAGGACATTCCAGATTGGTTGAATGTAGTAACAGAAGGAAAGATTGGTCCAATGAAAAAGTGGCTTGTGGAAAATGTACACATGAAAGCAAGATTGTATGACCCAGGTGACCTAATCCAGGAGATAACTGGTTCTGGTCTGAGTGCTAAACCATTCCTCAGTTATTTAGACAACAAATATTCTGCATTGTTCGGTTTCTAGCATTACTTCGAAAACATGAAAAAGAAGAAATGAGAGCTCCAACCGGAGCTCTTCATTATTATTTATCCAACCACTGAGAATCCATCAATGACAAAGGTTGGAGCATTGACTCCGAAGTATGTCACTGTGACATCTGAACCAATTGATTTGATATTTTGGTAACCGTCGTAGAAATTACCAGCAACACTGCATGGCTGAACAGGATACTGGATCTCGCCCTTCTCCACTAGGAAAGCACAGTTAGCTACTGCAGAGAACTCACCGGTTGCTACACTTGAGTGAAAGATTCCGATTGGGAATTCAGCAATCAAGAGAGCTGGCTCATCTATTACTGCAATAAGGTCATCGTAGCTCTTGGAACCAGGGGATATCTTTAACGTCTTTGTTGTTGCAGAAGGTCCGGACTCATAGGGAGTACTTCCGCCAAATGCTCCACCACCTCTCGCACAATTCCCAGTTGAATCGACTCCATGGGCACGTCCGAAATATGTATCAAAGAGGAAAGATTTGAGCACACCGTTCTCAATAACGTTGTTTACTTGTTGGGGATGGCCTTCTGCATCAATCGCATTTGCACCCAGACTATCGGGGCTCTGACCATCGTCGATTACAGTTAGGAAATCAGGTGCAACATTATCACCAATCCTATCACAGAGAGGGGAGATTTGTTCAACAACAGGCTGTCCTAGTACAGATTGCCCGAGGCTTGCTGATATGTAGGTTGCTGATGCCTTTGGATGCCAGATTGTTGTCATAGTCTTGGTAGCATCCAATTTCTTCGCACCATGTTGACCTACTGCTTCTTTTACAGCTCTGGATCCGATTTTTGAAACATCGAAAAGACTGTCACGAGCCATCTCGTACTCGAAGGCAGTCTTTCTCTCCTCACCCTCTTTAGACATGGCATACATCGCTGCAAAACAAATACCATACCGAGTTGCTGATTGAACTCCACGTGTATTACCCACAGCATAACCACCCCAAGAGGTTGAAGCTGATGGGTTTAACATAATGACACGGTCATCAACACCGGTTGCATCTTTCATCATCTCCTGGCAGTATCCTAACAAATCTTCAACTCCCTGTGCCAAGATTTCGTCGGAGACCAATCCTTCGTTCCCAGGAGACTTGGGATCACAAAATCCGCTGAATCGTTCATCCTCAACAGATACTGCATCAATTATTGAGATAGCTTCGTTTACACTAAACTTAACCCTGTCAGAGGCAATTCCACTTGCACAAGCAAAACCAACTTGTTTTCCTCTTGCTGCACGTACTGCATTACCAGTGGTAACACCATCTTTTGCAGTTACAACACCTTGTGCAATCTCCGCTTCAGCGTTGCTCTCGTAAAACATGTAGATCTCAAGTTCTATTGAGCTATCAAGGTTTCTACCATATTTCAGTCCAGTATCAACCACTGAGAGTAATTCTTCTTTAAGATTATCAAACTCCATCTTGAATCACCTATCCCTCTGCTTGACCTCCAAAAGTCACGCCATCCATAACCAGCATTGGTCCTCCAAGACCGGTTGGCAATGGATACTGACCGCTCTTTCCACAACCACCAAAATAACCAGAAGATATTTTCAATTCCTTTGTCGCACCCTCTACTCTTCCAAGCAAATCAAGGATGTTTCCTGAAAGAGATACCTCTCTCACAGGATATTGAATCTCTCCGTTTTCAACCCAATATCCACGAATGGCCTTGAATAGAAAACTTCCGTCACCTTCAACCTGACCACCTGAGGACTGAATTGCATAGACACCAGTCCCTAGAAGCTGAAGAGCTTCTTCCTCAGTAAGGTCTCCAGGCATGAAGTAGGTATTTGTCATTCTTGGGATTGGTGGAAAAACAAAGTTCACAGCCCGAGCGTTTCCGGTTGGTGTTTGTCCTAATTTCTGAGCGGTACCTCTATTATTGAGGTAATACTTGAGAGTCCCCTTATCGAGAACAACTGTATCACTGGCAGGTGTTCCTTGATCATCAAAAGGATACCAGAGACCTCCGTACTTTGCTATATCAGGAGTCCCACCATCAACAATGGTTGCATTTTCAGTTCCTAGTTGTTCACCAATTTTCTCAACTAATGGTGATCCACCAGTCACAATGAAGTCTGCTTCACTCAAGTGACCAAAAGATTCGTGAGCTAAAACGCCAACTAGACGTTCCTCGACTAGTGTTCGGAACTTGCCTGCAGGGCAGGCTTTAGCTTTCAGTTGTTCTTTTGCGTTTGAACCAGCCTCTTCTCCGATTTTCTCTGGAGTATTGTCAGCTTCCTCAAAAACCTCAAGACCATATGAACCACCCTTGCCCTGAGCACCTCTGACCATTGCACCTGTGTCTGTCTTGGCAGTAACTCCGCATCGCAGGTCCGTAACAAGGAAGTCCCAGTCAATGTGACTGCCATCACTGTTGTAGAAAAGCTTCTGACCATAGAGTTCCCCATAGAGACCTCTCACGTTCCGGATATTCTCACCAAATTCTCTAGCACTCTCTACAGCACGATTAACCATCTCAGTCTTGTGACCTAGGTCACGGTCGCGTGGATGGATCTTGACACTTAACGTGTCAGATTTGCTGCTCGTTATTGAAGGTCCCTTATCAAAAGGAAGCTTCAAACTTGCTATGGATGCTGAAGCATGTGCCATTTTGTATGACTTCTTTGTTGCATCTAGAACATTCTTCTTCTCAGTACTTGCAGTGAAAGAAAATCCTGCTACTCCATCCACGTAACAAGTAATAGCAAAGCCCATCCTGGATTTCACTTGGATGTCTTTCCAGACGTCATCTGTCCTTTGTAGAGTTCTTAATGAAAGGTCATCATAACGCGCCTCTACAAAGTCAGCACCAAGTTTCTCACCAGTTTGGACACTTTGATTTAGTAAATCCAACATAGTATTACGTTCACTCCGTATTGCTCTTTCTAACTGTTTCATCCGGAACCTTTCGATCGCCGACCTAAACAATAAGAGGGCAATTCTATCAATATATCAAGCTCCACATTGACGCTGGATATCCAGCCGAGCTTGAATCATGAATCCCTCGATTGTCATTTCGTATATAATTGATAGTCACATCCTGTTACCTTCGGTTTGAGTTGCAATTACATGAGTTCAATGACAAACTCTTTCTGGGTCTCTAACTTGAGTTGGTCTATCAGGAAAATGAGTGAATACGATGATTAGTTACGAAGGCAGTATCTGGCGTCCACCGAGTGAAGCCCGTAGTCTAATCTTGCAGGCTACTGTTGGTTGTTCACATAATGCATGTATATTCTGTGTTTCGTATAAGAAGAAAGAGTATCGGGTTCGTGGAGCGGAGGGGCTCGAGACAGACCTAATGCAACTCACTCCTGCCTACAAAGAAAGAGTCAGACGAGTTTTTCTTGCTGATGGAAATGCTCTAGCCATGGATGCAGGGGAATGGCAAAAATCTCTTAATCTACTCTATAGAGAACTACCAAATCTAGAGAGGGTCAGTGCCTATGGATATGCAAAGGATGTCCGAGAAAAGACGACTGAAGAGCTGAAGCAGCTAAGTGACTCGGGAATGGGAATTATCTATCTTGGTCTTGAAACTGGTGACGATGAACTCCTGAGATGGGCAAGAAAAGGGGTCACGAGTAAAGAGAATATCCAGGCTTGCAGAAAGATACGCGAAGCTGGAATACCCCTGTCAATAACCATCATACTTGGTCTGGGAGGCCTCGATAAATCAGAGAATCATGCAAAGGCTACTGCTCGTGTTCTAAATGAAATCGACCCAGAGTATGTAGGAGCACTTACCTTGATGACTCCACCCAGTACTCCAATCTATGAGATGGT
>JAEOST010000637.1 GCA_016840245.1 Candidatus Thorarchaeota archaeon | reverse complement strand
GCAAGCTCGGGAAGAATTTACAAAAATTGGAGAAAAATTACCGATACCAGATACGAAGATTCCCCTGGGTGTGGAGACCAAACGTGCCTTGAATCATGGGTATGTCAGATTTAGGGATATGTTCAATGAAAGACAGTTATTGAATCTTGGGAAGATATACCAATGGATTTTGGATATTCAAGATCGGAACCTGAAAGAGTTTCTAATCTTGGCGTTTTCTAACTCTTTGAAGTATAACAACATGTTTGCCAAATACAATGGCACTCATGGTTTCATAACGGATCTCTTCAGGACTCATTCCTTTTCACCATCGATGGCACCGGTTGAAGCAAACTGCTATGACACCATCAAAGGGAGGGGTGCCTTTACTGCTTTTGTAAACTTGGTCTTAGAAGGAAAACAGTTCTGTCAGAGTCCCTTTGAGAGAATTTTCGACAATGGAACCATGAAAAAAGTGCCGCTGAAATCTCCAATTTTCGGGAAAATTGTAGAGAATCACCAAAAAATGGGAGAAAATGGTAGCGTCTTACTTAGATGCGGGTCCTCTGAAAAATTGCCAATTCCAGATGGAACTGTAGATGCAGTTGTTACAGATCCACCGTACTATGGAAACGTGATGTATAGCGAACTCAGTAATTTCTTCTATGTCTGGTTGCGTATTGGACTCAAGGAAATATACGACCAGTTCAAGCCTGAGCTTGTCCCATGGGAAGATGAAATACTTGAAAATCGAGTACAAAGTAAGGGTAAAGAAGAATTCTTGCAGCAGCTTACCGGAGTCTTCAGCGAAAGTAATCGAGCATTGAAAGACGATGGTGTTATGGTATTCACCTTTCACCATGCTAAGAGCGAGGCATGGGAAGCTTTGCTTGAGTCAGTGTTGGGTTCTGGTTTCTATGTTACAGCAATCTATCCCGTGAGAAGTGAGATGAAAGCTTCCACACATCTCTACGATATGGACAACATAATCTACGATGTTGTAATCGTGTGCCGAAAGAAGACAGAAGAACTACCACCAAAAGAGTGGAGTACTATCAAGAAAATGATCTCTTCAGATACTCGAAAGACTATCGCATACTTGACTAAGAATGGTGAATCACTGGGCACTCTCGACGCGTATGTGATTGGACTTGGTAGGTGCCTCGAGTATTATTCAAAACACTATCCAAATGTAGTCGAAGGCAATGAGGTTGTTACTATTGAGGCTGCAATGAACTCGATTAAGAAGCTACTAGAGGATATACTGAAACAACGGTCAGATTAGAGATGATACCTCTGGCAACCAGCCGATTGCAAGAAAAATGCAAAAAACAAGGAAAATGAAAGAGAAAAATAAGAAAATCGAGTCAAGATTCGTCCATTTTGACTCGCGAAGATAGGTTCGACTCCGATTGTAACCAAAGCCACGACCATCCATGGACAAAGACAATGCCTCTATTCGAGAGAATGCTGAAACTAATAGTGGAAAGAACGTATATCTCAATGACCGTAAAAGCTTGGATGGGCTACCTACCTCAGTGGAGATTCCTCGAGACCGTTGAGTCATTCTGACAGTATCTGTTTCAGAATCAAATAATGGTAGGAATCTCAGTGCAATCACAAGAGCGAATGCATACCTGTAGGGTATTCGTAGTTTAGTGAAAGCGTGAGCAAGTAGTGTGGGATCTGTGACTGTAACAAAGAGCATACTTGAGAAAACAACCAGGAGAAATCGCAAGGAGAGGATCAAGCCCCTCTGGACTCCAAAATCAGTGACTGGAATCAAGGGTCCGAAAGTGTCTACCTGAGGGATGATATAGAATAGAATTGTTCCGTTCACAGTTACTAGGATTTGAACTAAGAAGAGCACTAGTGAAAAAACAATCAAGAAACGTATCCGACGAGAAGTAATTCTCAGTGAAACCCTTGCTATTAGGAAACCCGCTAGGACCAGAATTAGTAGTATGCCACTCAGAATCCAGCTTGGGTAGACAAGGATTGCAGCCATCACGAGGATTAGACTGAAAAACTTGGCTGCAGGATTGAGCCTGTGAAGAGTGCTTTTTCCCTCTACGAAACCAAGATTGAAAGTCACCATTGATAACCTCCGGTTTCAAGGTATTCCTCGAAGCCTAGCTGGCTAAGACTCCCAAGCACTGATTCAGGTGTGCCGTCAAGAATTATACTGCCCATGTCCATGAATAAGAGTCGATTACAATACTTGACAGCAAACTCCGGCTCATGTGTCGCAGCCAAACAGACTCCGCCATCACGTGCCTTATTGATCATAATCTCGGTGATGAATTCTCGACCTTCTCGATCCTGTCCGATAAAGGGTTCATCGAACAGATAGATTTCTGGATTGTGTGCCACTACAGAGGTAACACTCAACCTTCTTTTTTGGCCGTGGCTCAATGAGAATGGATTTCTTGCCCTTGAATCAATCAAGTCAGCTGTTTCTAGAAGATTCTCAGCAGTTTCTAAGTACTTGATACTATCAAAATCAAGCAAATTTAGTGACAAAATTTGTTCGTCCCAAACCGTTTTCTCGAAAATCTGATAATTTGGGTTCTGAAAAACAACAGCCACTTGTTTTGCGATTTCTTTCCGCGACAATTCAACAATGGGCATGTTCCTGAGGTATATCTTACCACTCTCAGGAGTAAGTAGGCCTGCTAAGAGACTGATGAGTGTAGTCTTCCCCGATCCATTGTTCCCCATCAATGCAATGACTTCGCCACTATTCAAGCTCAGGTCTATATCTTTGACCACAGGATTTGTACCATACGAAAAGGATAGGTCAGATGTAGTGAGGATGGGTGTGCCAGAAACAGACTGTTTTGTGTCTGCAGAACTCTCCTTGAATGTGTCAGAACTCTCTGATAATCTGCCATCTGATAATCTAAGAACTCTGTCCGCAACGGGCAATACTGACTGCAAGCGATGCTCAAAACACACCACGCCAATCCCGTTCTTCTTCAAATCGAGCAGTATTTTTCGCAGGCTGTTTACTCCCTTTGGGTCAAGGCTTGATGATGGTTCGTCTAGAATCAAGTACTCAGGTCGGCTTGCTAAGAGTGAGGCGATAACAACTCTTTGTTTCTCACCACCCGAGAGGTGATTGGTCGAACGGTCTATGAGATGTGATGTCCTCATAGACTCAAGCGATTGAGTTACACGTTCTGCAATCTCATGCTGTTCTACCAAGTAGTTCTCTGGTCCAAAAGCCACCTCATCTGAAACCTGAAGTGTGCAAATCTGACTATCTGTATCCTGTTGTACAAGTGCAACCCTTCTTGAGAGCTCAGGGAGAGGAATTTCGCTGATATCTTGGCTTCCTAACAGTATATTTCCTGAAAACTCACCAAGGATTAGTTTGGGAATGAAACCACAGATTGCCTTAGCAAGAGTGGATTTTCCAGAACCAGTAGCTCCTGTTATGATAACAACTTCACCATGTAGGACTCTTAGATCAACGGAATGTAGGGTGGGTTCTTGACCCTCGTATGCAAATCCAACACTTTGTACCTCAAGCATTTTGATCTACGCCTAGTATACCTCAAGATGGGACACCATCCGGACCCAAGTCGCACCATCATAGTTTCCAGCAATAAGCCAGAGACCGTCATCTACATCGGTAAGAAGAAGTGACGTATCAGCCATGACATCGATAATTTCTATGTTCACTGAGTAGCCATCTCTCGCTACAATCCGCACACCTGTTGCAGTTAGAAGGGGATTCGCATTACCGATTATGGTACTCAGGAGTATGCCAGTATAGTTTGCAGCAGGTAGTTGGACATATGATCCTTGAAGTTGAGCCTCAACTGTAGTTTCCTGTCCCGTAAAGTCAGATAATCTGAATACATACGGATTCTCCACTTGACCTCTAACTTCGCATGAGTGGAAATCGGACCCGAGCCTTGCTACACCCACTGTATAGTAGAGAGATCCAATGATGAGAAATAGAACAAAGGCCAAGGCAGGGATATTTCGTCGCAGAATCTTCATTTTCGAGTGAACGACTGGGCTGGATTGTAAGAAAGCCTGCCGGACCAAACCTGTATCATATAGAAACCCTAAGGTCTGCCATGCAAAGTATCCAGCAAATATCACTCCTGAGCAGAAAGCAAGAACTGTAATCACAAGAATGTAAACAATTGGAACACCTGCAAAATATAGGGCTTGAAAGACTACCACATTAGATGCCGATGCGATTCCAGCACTCAGCCACCATGTCAATCTTGTACTGGTTCCTCCAGTACTCAAATCACCACCAAACTCAGCCCCTGCATCAATCAGTATCCCCTGGACAAGGGAAACAATGACTATGATGATACCATGGGTGCTACCTGTGAACATCTCTACGAGTCCTTTAAGCAGTCCACCAGCTGCCCCAGCTCCAGTTCTTGGAACAACGACTCTCATCAAGACAAGCCAAAAGACATGTAGTCCCGCCAAGAATTGGCCTGCACCAAAGGGTACACCAAGACTCAAGTTAATCAGGTTTCCAAGGTACCCAACAAAAGTACTGAGCGCGCCGCCTAGAGATCCCAGTATTGCAATTGTAACAATCTCTTGTGTGGTGATAAGAGGTCTATCATCAATGGCCAACCTGAATCACCTCAATGAGGACTACATTACTTACCCATCTGGCTCCTGCTGAGGGATAGAGATGGTATCCCATGTCAGGTTCTGAGGTAAGTAGACAATCTTCGTTGCTGAAAGCTCCGTCTTCTGGAACCATCACCAGTCGTAATCCATCCGACCATGATGGAATCAGGGTTCCATTAAATGAGTACGCAAGGACCAAATCACCTTGGATAGTCTGAATTGTACTATTCGGAAATACGTTTGAATATGCAAAGTCTTGTTGATATCCATCTGCAGCAGTCACTCGTATGATGTCACCAGAGTTTAGACCTCCTACTAACTGAAGTAGTACTGAGATTGTGATACCACGGTAGATACCTTGCGCTCTCCAGTTGTCGAACTGATTTTGTACTGATGTGTAGCCCTCGGTGGCTGGAAGCTCTGTCAAATCGTCAAGGTAGAGTGTCACATCTTCTGAATATCCCCTGATAACAACCATATCACGCGTGAATGAGGGCTCTTCGAGTGGAATTGCATTGATAGATAGCGTCGACTCATCTACAGTGACTTCTACATAATGGTGGAAACCACCATCTTCAGGACTTGCGTAGAGAGATGCACCTGCACCGCCAGTAACAATGTAGTTCACGCCATTGATTATTGAGTGGTTGAACATGTGAATGTGACCTGAGAATATGGCATCTGTTTCTGTGGTCTCCAAGATATCGATTAGATGGTTTATTGTACTTGGATTTGTCAGAGTATGGTTCATTCCAGAGCGGGGATCAAGTGGAGGTATATGTGTGAATACAAATTTCCACTCCAAATCAGTGGCAAGTAGGTCACTTTCTAACCACTCGAGATCATCCTCAGGAATATCTCCAGATGATGTATCCAGTATGGTAAAGTGTGCAGGACCAAAGTCGAATGAATAATTGAATGGTCCAAAATTCTGCTTGTATATATCATTCCCCCCTTGGCGTATATCATGGTTTCCAGCAGTGGTGAAAAGTGGGATATTCAGAGGATCTAATGTATCCAAGACGTTTTCATACTGGTTCTCCTGGCCAAAAGGTGTGAGGTCTCCACAGTGAAAGATGAAATCTGGGAGATTGCTATTGGCGGACTCTACTACCTGTGCAATCCCATCTTGGTAACCTTGGGAGTCACCAAGCACACAGAATTTCAGAGTGTTATCGGGTATCTCAGTTGAAAAATGAACTGTAAAAGCTGCTGATGAGGTACTCACCTCAATCGTCTTTGACGCATTGCCTTCTTCAAGTGTTCGGACCTGTGCATCTGACTCAATAATCATTCTTTCAGGATTCATGTTTGTTGCAGTTATTTCGAATAGTCCAAGTCCTACAGTGTTATGCCAGATCAGACTCACATTCATCTCTGGTCCCAATGCACGGACCACGATAGATGATGATGTTTCTTCGATGAGGTGACCACCCTCTACAAGTATGATAGATACTGGTCTAGTCGGTTGATAGAGTACAAGACTTATAGCTGCCACACTAATTGTGATAACAAGGACTGCTGAAATCACCATCTTGGTCTCTCGTTTCATATGTAGCTCACTTCTTCACGATATGCATGGTCATGTATATCGGGTCTTCGTACTGAAGATGAATATGAATCTTGGGGATTGAGAAACTATTAGAAACCCTTGTGGAGAATCGATTCTGCCAGAGACAGAAGACTATCATCCTTGCGCCAACGAGCTGTCTTAGTTAGGATTTCCGAAACTGTCTTTGTGAATAGGTTATCTGTTTCTTTGTTCCGTACTTCATCAATGTGTGAGAGATAGCTCTCAAGAAGTCGCCATGAGAGAGCCCTCTTTCTGCGGTCAAAGATTGGATTTGTATCTAGAAGACTGGCACTTACACCTGCAATATCATGTATCCAATGGTCTGAACGAGATTCTTCAAAGTCCACACCGTAGATTGTACCGTTACTGCAGATAAAATTACGAAGACGTGGATCACCCTTGATAGTGTCATGCACATTGTGATACGTGTAATACCATCGAGCTAAGCTATCAATCAAGTCAGCATTAAAGGTCCTGTTAATCCTATCAACCAGTGTTTCACCAGGAATATATGACATCAACAATACTCCATCCTTTGCGTCAATAACGCTGGGAACAGAGAGGTTATTCCTTTGGCTCAGTTTTAAGATCCTGACTTCTTTCTCAAAAAACTCGGTGACAAATAACTTGGCAACAATATCCAAAGAATCGTCTTTTTTCTCAGGATGTATTTGTAGATGAACAACTATGTTCTTTCTGCTCTTGAACCGTTTCACAAGAGAAGGTTGGAAATTAGAGCCATATCTGTCAGAGAGTATCTCTTCAAGTGTAGAAACTTGATTGGAGTCCAGCTTTGCTCCATCGATTCCTACTAGTTCATGTAAGATATCTCTCAACAACTTCATCGTTATGCAATGACATTGAACAGAATTCCACGCTATTAGACTACCGCCAGTACCATACAGATTATATCATGCAACCTCAATTTGTCTTTGAAATGACAGGCAGAATTTGTAATGTTGAGAAGAATAAGGAGCGTTGTGGCTGTACTTATCCTGGGTGTTCAAGACAGGGCTACTGCTGTGACTGTCTACAGTATCATTGGAAACATAAGGAGCTTCCAGGGTGTCTATTCCCATCAGAGGCTGAGAAGACCTTTGATAGATCACTTGAGTACTTCTTAGAAGTCTGGAACAAGAAGATGGGTAAGAAGTAATGTTGATTGGCGGTCATATCGGATTTGTATCTGAAACATGAGAAGTGACTGAGATTATACTTGAGTTCACTCTTCACAATCTAATTCTCTTTGTTTCTCGGATATCTTACGAAACAACATTGGTCTGCAGAAGATATAGAACAGTAGTCCCATAGCCGAAGGTATTATGAGTACTAGTAAGTTCTCAATGAAAGAATAGTTATCATATGGCCACATTACAATATCTACTCTGTTGGAATGCACTATATTGTTTGCAAAAATAGCAATGACGGGCACGTCAGGATTCGAACCTGTTGGTGTTGTTCTTAGTGGCTGTGCGACATGGCTATATGTTTCTGATTTCACTATTACCCTGAGGATATGAGGTCACGGCGATTGTAAAATGGAAAATTCATCTTCTCCTACATTTATACAAAGGCTCAAAACAAGGGTCCTAGATGTTGTAGGATATCTGGTCCCTCTTTTTCAGTCAATTCCGTTTGTTTATGCTGGACTCATGAGTGCACCTTTCATACTCTATCTATTAGGATTAGTAGTCACGTCTCCAATTACGTTACCTGCCTTTGTGCTTGCTCTCGTATTTGGTGGATTTCCACTAGAGTTTGTCATCTCCGTGATTGGATTTTTCCTATTGATTTACTCTGTCGTATATCTGAGATTGAACAAAAAACATAGTCTTGTTACAGACGGGCCATACAAGTTCATTAGACATCCTCAATATCTCGGTGTACTCTTACTGACCTTGAGTCTTACTACGAGAAGTGTATGGATCATAACACACACAGACGGATGGGGTTTCTTTACTGGTCAAGTGACGATTCTTCTCTGGTATGCAACATTAGCCGCCTATGTTTTTCTTGCTATAGCAGAAGAACAGTATTTGATTTCCAATCATAATGAGATATATACAGACTACTTACGGACCAGTAATTTCTTCATCCCATTTCTCGTTACAAGACGACGTTTAGTAGATGTCACTCTCTCTATCATCCTGTTATTGTTACTACTACATGGAACTATTCTGTTGTATTGGTGATGTGATTGGGTGGTCTATTATTTGGTTCAATTGAAATAACATTATCTGCCAAGAAATCAAGTTGATTGGCGGGCGCGCCAGGATTCGAACCTGGGACATCTTGCTATCTTCATACCATAGTTGAGTGCGCATGACCACCGATAGGTCTGATGGTAATCTTCACTCTATCTCATTCTGAGTATTCAGATTATACATTGTATTTTTTAATTCAGGTCCAAAGAGTCTTCATATTGCGAAAAATTCATTAGATAATATGATGATTATAGTTTCATTGAGGGGTAGTATATGGTTTCAACTAAGCTCAAGATATATTCAGTAATAGTAGCTCTCGTGTGTTTGGGTTTCGTGGTACCAACGACAGATTTTGTGCAAGATTCCAAGTTGTCATTATTATTTACTAATCTAAATAATACTACGTCTGATGATTATTGCTCGAAATACGCTCCAGAAGTCAATGAATTTCTAAATACTGAATGGAAAAAAACCTCTGACACCTATGGAAGCTTATTTCGTTGAACAAGATTCAATAGACACACAATGGTCAACGCCTGATATTCACTCAAAGATATCAAGTCTAAATTCAACTCAACTTATGAAAGCAAATGAAACACCTTCAACCGAGAATCAAGATATGGATATCAATATGAAGAGCTCTTCAGACCCCACTTGGCCATGGGGGGCGGGTCGTGATGACTTCCCCGCTCTGACGGCTGCACCTGTAATGGAAGGGAGATGGTGGCCGAAGAAAGCATATTCTACTCTCTCCTTTGATACCCCTCTAGAATTACCAATATCAACCGAAGACAATCTATTCATCTGGATATGGCTTCTTAGAGATCTCGATCCTCATGGAAGAATACTGACCGTTTGGTTTGATAACCAACTTGTCAACCAGTATCTAATTTCAAGTATACAAAGTGGATTCAAGGATTGTGTAGTTGTTCAAAAGAGTCTAATTAACCCTGAATTATCTCGACATAGAGTTGAAATTTCTATTGATTATGGTGGATATATTGTCCGTGGGTGGAAGCTACTCTATGCGTGGATTGGTATTGGAGATAGTTTTTCTGGCAGTGACCAAACTCCTCCATTGGATAACAATGACTATCCATATGAATTGAATGAACTTACTCCACGAACCGGAAAAATACATTGTGCAATGCAGTATGATGTAGTTGTAGGTGAATCCACTTATCTCAATATTGAAACAGTCAATGTAGCAGATACTTCATCAAGAACAGCTTATGTCTATATTGAAAATAATCAAGGACAATATCAGTATATAGCCACAATCACATCTCCTGGGGCTTATGAGGTATATCTGGGTGATTTTACAGATTCTATTCATAGGAAACTCAAAATCAGGTATAACAATATGCCAGACATCGATTATGCAAAGAGAATTACTCAGCTAGGTGTGCATTATATAGGATGTAAAATCGAAATTGACTATATGCCTAATACACGTACCTCCAAATTAAGTGCGAATCTTGCGTCTATGAACGCATACTACAAGATTCACGCATATCATCGTGTAGACTGGGAATATTCAACGGAACTCGTTGAAGACATTCCGACTTCTCAAAGTGACCATGTATATTATTGGACCAACTTTTATGATCACAGTGACGAAGGATTCGGTCATGGAAAGTGGGAGTATTTGATATTTGTAGAGGAGCTTGAAGGTGCAGCAGGATGGCATCTTGACGTTCGAAATTGGTTTGGGTATGGATGGCGAGTGGGGGACTATGGTATCGGTATATCTGATGCTTGCATCTATACCCTCCCTTATGCTATTATGCATGAATATGGTCATCACATCTACATTTCATGGGATAATCCAGAGGACTATTGTGATAATTCTGGGTGTGTTATGACAGATTCAGGACAAGCAGATTGGTGGTATTGTTTCTATCACTGGACACAACGATTGACCTATTAGGTCATTGTAGTTTGAGGATAGAAAATTGGAGGTAGTGAGAAGCTGAAGAATGATGATATGCATGAAATTCAGCAAGTGCTCAAGGGGAAGTGTCTGGCAGTATACTTCTACATGCTTAGACATAATGAAGCACTTAGTCTTAGAGATATTCAACGTGGAGTTGGTCTCTCCAGTCCCAGTTTAGCATTATATCATTTAAACAATCTAAAAGAACTCGGTCTAGTTGAGCAAAATCCTCATGATGGATACCAAGTAATTAAGAGAGTGAGAGTAGGTATTCTTCGTTTCTTCGTAGGTTCGGGGAGATATCTTCTGCCCCGTTACACTTTCTACTCACTATTCTTTTCATCACTCCTAGTTTCAACATTGATAACATTTGGATTGGCTTTTACACCAGTTTACCTTCTTCTAATCGGAGTATTGTTCATAGTGGCTCTCGTATTTTGGTATGAAACACTACAAGTATGGAGGAACAGACCAATTGGATAGCGAAGGCTAATTTCCTGTAAAGTCAGAGCTCTAAGTTTAGAACGTCTCTATTTGAGGAAGCTCAAATGTTAGAATTATATTATGTAAATCACATTATCTTATCAGAGAGAAAATAGATGATAGTCAGTAATAGACTTCCTCTTCTTGCTGTTGCCATAATTAGTATGATTGCTGGCTTATCACTACCATTAGGTTTCTACAGCTCTCTTCAGACAGATCCATCATCGATATCAATTCCAGGTATACCTATTTCGGATACTGTGTTCGCTCCACTCATCACTGAAGAAATTGACCCTGTGATCTCTTCTGGAGAATGGTCAGCCTTACCTACTGACATATCGACATACAACCTAGTTCTAGCCCAACCAACGATTACACAAGAGGAAGGATATCAATTGGCTTCAGAATATATTGAGTCATCTCTTCTATCAGTTGTAGATGGAGGGTATCATGGCTCGAGTAGTATTTGGCCTCTATGGCATTATGTCTTTCATAATGGCTCACCTGATAGTGACCCTCCAGATTATGATTATTATTGCTTGGTTTCTGTAAATGCAGTCACAGGAGTTGTATCGCAGTGTTACGCTAGTTGGTCACTGGAGTTTGCGATGGATCATCCAAGTTTGAATCTGCCATATCAATCAAATGGTACTATAATCGATGATGAAGCAGCAGAACAGATAGCGTTTCAATACCTTTTAGATCATAATTACACCTTACCTGACACAACTCGTCACTTAGCAACAAGGATTGAATACAGGTCGTTAGTTAGAGGTACGGAAAACTCTACCAGCCCAGTCTATGTCATCGAATTAGCAATTACAAAGAATGGAGTGTTCCCATCACGCCATTCCCAAGGGCCAAGGTTTGTGATAGATGCAACATCAGGAACAGTGCTCTCATTCTCTTACGTTGCATATGATCTTCCAACATTTGATTCCTTACACATCATTGATTACCAGACTGCACAGGAAGAAGTGAAATCAGCAATACCTGACTACTCGGAGGGGAATGTCTTTCTTAGACTCTACCCAATCTATGGGGAATTGAACAGTTTCCGCTTGACTTGGTCATTTGAATATGATGTTTCAGTTTCATGGGGAGTTGCTAAGGAGGAGTATTTAGTTGATGCAGTCATAGGTCAATACATTGGTCCTACAGCACAATTTTCTGGTGGAATAAATGGATGGTCAATAATTGAGTTTCCACTTCTATTAATTCCATCTTCATT
>JAEOST010000636.1 GCA_016840245.1 Candidatus Thorarchaeota archaeon | reverse complement strand
TTGGTGCACTAAAGACAGTAGCCATTGTTGGGACCTTATCCTGTGCATATCTATGAATGAGTTCTACTGCACGGAGTTGTTTACCAAACTCCCCTGAGTTCACATCAACCTTCTCAAGTACTTCCCAGTCACTTGCAGTTTTTACAACACAACTCTCACACGTACTCGAACCGGATATTGCACCGTCGTATACAGCGACACAGCCCCAATCAATGACAGGGTATCGTCCATGGAATGATATCTTTAGGAGATCATGGTCGAACTGTTTGTGGAAGTCAATCTCAGCATTAGCGAGACCTTCAGGTGTACGGTCAGTTTCTGGATAATGTTTCCAGATAGAGAGAGGTAGCCTCTCGTCAATATTCCCCAGAAGAGCCTCTTTGAGTAACTCAAATTTCGACATGGCAGTCTTAGTAGAAGAAAGCATGTACATGAGGCTTTCGAAGTAGCAACATACGAAAGAGTTGTCCAACAAGCTCATTAGTCTCACATCATGCTCATTATGCTGTTAGTGGACGTGGAACTCTTGGGCCTAAGAGAATCTATTCGAGGTTATTTCGAGGAGCACCCCCGAGCAAAGAAGGCACTTGGGGTTGCCACAGCAGTTGCCTCTAACTTTGCAATGGTAGTGACTGGAAGTACCGTGCTTGCAGCAGTAGCAGGTACAATTGTGGACCACAAGCAGAACAAGGAAAAAGTCAATCCAGATATTCTGATGGACTTCTTTAAGAAAGCCATCCAAGAGCCTGAAGTCCAAGATGCAATCAAGGATGCAGTCCGAGAGGGAGGGGTTGGTATAGCAACTCATGTTTCAACTGCTATGAACCAACTTGGGGCACATAGTCCTGATACAGGTCAGTTTGTCAGTACAATGAAATCAGAACTCACGGTGATTGCACAAGAATTAGGCATTATTCGTGAAATGATATCCTACTATGAGATACCAGATACCAAAGACCGAGTGATGAATGTCTGGCGTCTACCAACATATCTTGACGATGTGCTTGTAATCGATGATGATCGTAAGGCCATTATCAACGCAGCGATAAAACATGCTAGGAAGAATGAGAATGTCGTCATTCTAGGTGGACCTGGATCTGGCAAGACCACTGTCATGTACGCAATCTGGAAGGAACTTGACATAGATGTGGACACTGCTCTGGTATGGGACACCAAGGATGTGTCAAAGATACATGAACGAGACGGAGTCGTTCTGTTTTGCGATGACCTACCAGAAACACGTGAATTGATCAGAGCAATTGTCGAGAAGGATGTACGTGGTGTTGTGACAACAGCCAGAGAACAAGAATGGTCTAGACTCCCACTTGAGGTACGAGAACGCTTCCAGACAGTCACTTTGCCCAATCTCACAGATGAGGTCATGAGTGAGATAACATCCAAGCACCTTAGAAGTCAGAACGTGGAATATGATGATGATGCATTGGAAGCAATAGTAGAGAACGCTCAAGGCAGTCCAATCTATATCAGGTATATAGCAGAGGAAATTGGTGCCGAGTATAGGAATGGATACCTTACAAAATTAATTCGAGACCGGGCAATGAGAGCTCCTAAGGGTATGACTGACTATGTAGCGGGGATTCTTGCTCGGATACTTTTCGACTTGAAGGGGACAATCTATGCTCCAAAAGAAGGTGCATTACCAGTAATCAAGACGCTTCTCTGTCTGGCAGATATGCCAAACTATGAAACCCATGAGGTTCATCTGAACCAAGTATTCTTTGCTAGTAAGCAACCTTCAGACGGCCCTGGACCATTCAATGCAATCAAACAGTATCTCTCAAGAGACCCCCGATTCTTCTCATTGAAGTTCATGCACGATACATTAGCTGATGTCCTTAGAGGAAGTGTGGATCACCCAATTGTTGGCGACATTCGTATGGTGGCTCAGGAGATGGGAGTTGCAGGGCGACGGAGAGTTGAGAAACAGGCACTGGATGATGGTTGGGAGCATGTTAAGGCAGAATATGAGATAGATACAGCAGGAGGTCTTGAGCCTCTTCTCGCTTACGCATATTTTGCAGCAAAGAATTTTGGTGTTGATCATATAGATAGCTTGGCACTCAAACTGGCCAATGAATACATTGAGAGTCCTCTTAGTCAGGGCTTATTCGCAATATCCGGACCTCTCACCGAGATTCCTGAGAGTATTGAACCATCCAGTGAAGAGGTTAGTGAGAAAATCATTGAGAAGCCTCCTGTTCCTAGAACACCGACAAAACCATCAGTTCCAGAAGATATTGGACAGCTGATCAGAGAGAAGGTGAGTGGTGTTCTTGGAGATGATACAGCACGAGGTATTGAAGAATCAATAAGCAGCTTGGCCAATCTCTCTGAGTTAGGGAAGCTGAAAACTGACGACATAGAAACAAAGGTTTCCAAGTTTATTGAGGGACAGCTTGGTGAGGGAAAAAAAAGGAAGACTAGCATCGATCTACTTGAAGAAATACTGCAACAAAAATCAGTCAGTCCTGCTAAGCTTTCGAGGAGAGTACGTAAGGCAGCTCATAGAGCGGCAGTACGAGGGAATGCGGGTAAAATCAAGGACACTGAGAGAGTTAGTAGTCTGTTAGTAGAAGGAGCAGGACGTCTTGTTTTACTTGACTCGATGTTGTATATAGAGATACTTGATACAATAGTTGAAGGAATTGCAGCCACCTCAAGTGAGAGAGAGGCAGCAAGAAGAATCACTAGTCTCACTGAGGAAATAGCTGTTGCGCTTCTGGATGATAAGAGTCAGAAGTGTATCACTGATGCTTATACTAAGAGTGCAGAACGGTCTGCAAAGATGAGTGATTTTGATGGGATGCTCGCATATTATGAGGGAAAATGGAAATTATTTGGTGTAGATCCGAAAGACCTGTCTAAAATCTCAAATCAGATTGCCAAACTCATGAAACTGGGTAGGACACCATACTCACTCGAGGTCTTGGAGAACTGCTTGGTTTTGTTCCATGAAGATCAGATAGAGAATCATCTAGGAATGACCCTACAGGCATTCAAAGATTTGTCCAAGGCATCTATTGGAGAGAGAGAAGAATATGGTGAGATAGTCGAATCAGCTAGAGGCTATCTGGAAACTCCGATTGGAAAATTACGTGAGGGAGAGTTATTGATCAAGAACACCACTGCTGCGGACCTTTGTACCAGTATTGTCCAATCAATGATAGCATCCATGGATGGATTTGTGAAGAAGTCTGGAAAGTCTGTAGCTGCTGAGGGTGTCTATCCACTTCTACATCAAGCCCTCAAACCCTTGGTCATGGATTCAATTGGGATAGTGAAGGAGATTGGCATCGAGAAGGCTGCGAAGACACTGACAACCATAATTACCAAGATGAAAGGCGAGAGTAAGCATAGAGATAGGATGTTGGAGGCAGCCAAGTCAGTTTCAGGATAATCGTTAAATGTCGAATCTGTCGGCAAAAGATTAACTTGCTTTGAGTGGAGAGAACTGCTAGCAATTGGAGGAAGAAAATTGTCTAGGTTGACAGCACTGTATGACCCGCTTGAAATGCTCAAGCTGGATGGTATAGATGACCTAGATAGAGCAAGACCGGAACCTAATCCCTACTGGAATCGTGCTCGTTTTGAGATTACATGGAACCTTCCAGCCATGGCAGGGATGGTAGAAAATGAGAGAATCTCACCACAGCCAATGAGACAGGCTGCAAGACACGAACTTGCACTCTACCACGACCCATCGTACATAGAAACCGTTGAACTGTTCGGTAATATGGGCTATGCGTACTCCTCTCGCTTAGGACTTGACACAGATGAATGTCCAGTCTTTCAAGACATGGACCGATATGTCAGCTATCCAGTGGGAGCAACTGTTGATGCTGTAATGAGTGTGGCAAGAGGCGATTATGAAGATGCTATGTCGTTCTATGGTGGATTTCATCATGCTACCAAGGATAATGCAGCGGGCTTCTGTTACTACAATGATTGTGTAATTGCGCTCAAAAAATACAAAGAGAAGTACCCAAACAAGAAAGTGCTGTATCTGGATACAGATGTTCATCATGGTGATGGGGTTCAAGAGGCATTCTATGATGATCCAAATGTTCTTACTATATCGATACATGAACTCAGCATGGGATTCTTCCCAGGAACTGGTAGAACTGAGGAAATGGGGATTGGCGAAGGGAAAGGATACTCGGTGAACGTTCCACTTCCACCCTTGACAGATGATGTTGAATATGCAAATGCGTTCGAAGATGTTGTTATTCCCATCTGGTTAGCATACAAGCCTGATCTCGTAATGTGGAATGCAGGTGCGGATGCTCATATGCAAGACCCTCTTGCAGATCTCATGTTGACCTATGAAACCTATCATCGTCTATCCTTGACCGTTAGACAACTGGTCCACTTAGGGAATAGACAACTAGTAATTCTAGGTGGAGGAGGTTACAACCCAGTTCCAACAGCAAAAATCTGGACGATATTGTTAGCAGACTTGGCTGACATTGCACTCCCTCCAGTGATTCCAGCTGAGTGGATAAAACTCTGTCAAGGATATGGATTTGAAGTGCCACGTGGCGGATGGACTGACAGGCCTAGACGTATGCCTGAGGACCAGCACACCAAAATCCAGAGAGCTGTAGATGAATCAATTACCAAGGTGAAAGAGCTCATTTTCCCCATATTTGGTCTTGAGAAGTAGAACTATTTCTTTACACCAAGGATGCATCGATGTCCTGTATCATCTAGATAGAGTTCGAGAATATTGAAGGCTCGAAACACCTTTGGAATCTCCTCTTTTGTGAAGTAGTGATGAGGAATACCACTCTCAGGACCCTTGGTAGGAAGGAAGGTATTATCCTCGATTGGTTCTAAACCCCAGTCCTCTTTCCCAGGGGCAGGTTTATCCTGAAGAACTGGAAATGTAATGAAAATTATCCCTTCATCTCGCAGAATCCGTTCAATCTCACTCACTGTTACCAAAATATTCTCCATTGTATTGTGATGAATGGCCTGAACTGATATCACAGCATCAAAGAATCCGTCTTCAAATGGGAAGGCATGTTCCATCCTATGCATTCTGAGGTCTGCACGGAGCTGCATCTCCTGCAACCAATCCCCAGCAAGATTCAATGCTCGTGGAGACGCATCTAGCCCATACATATCGTAACCAAGTTTTGATAGATAGACTAGATGGCGACCAGTACCACATCCAAGGTCCAGAATACGTTTTACGTCATTGTCTTGAAACATCTGAGTGAGTCGCAGCATTTCAGAGTGTGGCTCAGTGAATACCCGACCTTGTTCTGCAAAGATGTCATCCCAGTCTGGCATGTTGAATATGATGCAGTTCATCCTACCTGAAATGGCTTCCCCTCTCCACTAGTCGGTTGAAATAAAAGGTGCATCTAGATACGAGTAGTTTCGCAAGTCTTCAGGTGGGATGAAAGAATGCGTCCAAGATATATCCTGTTTATTCTGGGAATAGTATTGCTTTTTGCAGGTGTTGCAATCGGATCGAGTGTACAGAGCGGCTTCGGAACAGTGACTGTGACAGAGGTTGACTTTACTACAAAATTCGGAACAAACATACACAGTACACTTCAGAAACCAGTCTACGCAACTAGCTCAGACCCATTACCAGGCGTTGTAGTGATTCACGGTGTACAACAGAGTAAGGAGTGGTTGATGGCATTTGGAATAGAACTTGCCAGACGCGGATTCGTAGTACTGACAATAGATGCTGGAGGCCATGGAAACTCAGATGTAGGTAACGAGAGTGGTATTGCCGCTGTGGAGTACCTCGCTGGTTTGGACTATGTTAACAGTTCGTCCATTGGAGTTGTTGGCCACAGTATGGGAAGTGGAATTGGTTGGCAGGCCATACAACATGCTTCAGTGACCCCAAAGGCTTTCGTGGTTGTTGGGGGCTGGACAGCAAATACAACAATACCTGTTGACATTCTCGTCACAGTAGGCAGTTTTGATTCATTCTTTTCAGGACGTGATCTTCAGGATATCGCTGATGCCTTTGGTGTTCCTAGTGTTGAACCAGGTGAAATCTATGGTAGTTTCTCCAATGGAACTGCTCGCAAATTCGTTATCACACCAACAAATCATCTCTTTGAAACCATTGAACCAACAATTGTCAGTGAATCGGTAGAGTGGATGAAGAACTCCTTGAAGAACGGTGCTGATGATGAGTATTGGATCCCGAGTAATTCCCTGATATTCTCATTTTGGCTTCTGGGTGGTCTCATCGCGTTAGTAGGTCTTCTGCTAACAATATTTCCACTTATTGGACTACTTCTTGACCAACCAATCTTCTCTTCTTTGAAGGGAGTTCCATCTGAGTATGCTGCAAGTAATCGCACATTCTGGGGATTGGGACTGGTCTATGGAGCAATTGGTCTAGGTACATTCTTCCCATTTCTCTTAGTGGGAGGAATAATTGGTTCTGTGATACCACTCCCTCAGGATCTCGGAGTTTCAGTCATGGCGTGGATGATAGGCACCGGTCTCTTAGCTTTGCTTGTGGCATATATCATCATTCGTAAGCGTTGGGAGGGCTCAGTATCTCTCAGAGGTTTGTTGAAGACCAACGGTAAGTTCCTGAAAGGGTTGGTCATGACTTTGGTACTATCACTCATTGTCTTTGGATGGCTCTACGCTTGGACACTGGTTGTTGATCTAGGTTTTGCCCTTGATCTAAGATGTTTCCTACCAGGATTTAATGACATGATTCTAGCAGAGGCAGTAATTTTCCCTGTTTACTTCATTGGATTTCTCATCTACTTCTTGGTTGAGAGTGTATGGTTAATGGGATTAATGCTGCCAAAAGCAAGTGATTCTATCCCAAGGACTGAGTTCAATTGGAGTATGAAGGCAATTACCATCAAGTCAATCCCATATTTGATTATGATTGCCATAGAATATGGTGGAGGACTACTGACTGGGACTGCTGTGGTTCCAGGCATGATTGGCTATTCGTGGCTATTCTTCTATGCGTTCACACCTTGGTTTGTAGTGTGTTCTGCAATAATTGCTATTGCCTATCGAAGAACCGGAAAGCATTGGCTAGGAGCTATGATTAGTGCGTTGATTTGTGCTTGGTTGCTAGTGACAATTCTGGCATTCTAATCCAAGTAGAAGAAACAATTAGAGGGGACCGGATGGAGGGAATATAGGCCTCCATCCGGATTTTGCTGTCATAACGACATATTAGATCGGGGCGGGGGGTCAATGTCGCTTTTAGAGGAGTTCTTCACCAATCAAAGTCAATATCCTGTACTCATGGAAACGGTTCCATGACTATACTTTTTTCGCGGCATTTTCGATAGCAAAATTAGCTCTAGTTTGCTGTAATGGTTAGCTAGTGAGAGTTTGAAAATCTAGGCCCTTATTAGGAAGAAAATGGGACCATCTATGGCATTACTACTTCTTGGTGACTTATTCATTGGGATGCGAATAGAGCCACTCTATCAATCCCGTCCCCTTCTCGTCAATCTCTTCACACTCATGAATGGCCATCTCCTCCCAGAGTTCAGTAGATCCAGCTGAGAATTTTCGATAGAATCGGACATGTGTGTAGTCGGAGATTATCTTAGACTTCAGTGTATAGACACTTCCATCATCTCCAAAGATACGGGTTTCTGCTGCTATAGGCATTATACCCTCCTCGAAGTCAGTGTGAAGTTCAACTTTAGTGATGGGAATGTGTCCATCAGCTGTCGATATTCCTCCAGAAGAGTGGTATTCTCCCTTCACTACATCACGTCTGAGACCTATTGAGATATTTTTGAATTGCGCATGAAGTGCGAACCAGCTCTCGATGTGCCAATCACGAGACCCCCAGCTCTTATCGCGTTCACCTAGACCCTTGAAATTGATGACTCTGCCATCATTGAATTTTACCTCTCCAGTGACTTCTCCCGAAGCCTCAAAGTGTCCGGCCCAAGAGGTTCCGCTACCAGCTCCAAAGTCGTAGGCTGGAAATCGGTGCTTCCAGTGAATATCAGCAGTGAGTTTCTTCGATGCGTATTTGATTCGCCATTCCTCTAATGGTTTGACAACCTCAAAGGATAGTGTACCGTTTGTCAGTGATTCGTGAAAATCGTCTGGCACCTTGCCATCTGGTTCCACATGGTAACGCTCCTGCATCCGATCATGGAACAACGCAAAGACAAATTCGCGCTTCTTCACGTTCGGGAGAAGGCCAATTGTTGTGAAACCAGAGATGTCGTTATCCAAGTCTACCCAGTTGAAGTAGTAGCTCTCGCGCCAATCAGGTCGTTCTGTGGGTTCATGAGCATAGTCGTCTTTGTCAGTCAACTTCGGCACTTGATACACCTCTACTCGGGTAGTAGAAATAGAGTTGGGTCCTCTTCCATGTCGTCATCAAATCTGCCAAATCTAATAAATGCAGGATCGGCATCATTCTCCATGAAGAAGGGCACATACTCATCTTCGATTGCTTTGGATATCTCCCAAGTGACCTTGTCAGTGACTCCCACTGCGTCGGTATATCGTGCAAATCCTCTCCAGTAAGCAAGTGCACCTGCTAACATGAGCTTTGTCTTGTCCCACTCTGCAAAAGCCATATACTGTTCTGTCTGAGCAGCATTTGCTGCATCTGCATAGGCAGGAAGCTCATCAAGTCCAACTGGAACTACTTTCTGACCCCGTTCAGTGAACGCACAGACATTGGTGACCAGTTTGGAGTAGTCACCAGGCTCAATTGTCATTGTCCCAATATCATTGAGTTATGCAGTCGCATCCTTGATTGTAAAAGCCACACCCAGCTTTGAGGTGGGTAGCTTTGTTTCAGTATCGGACCAGGGTAGCCACAGTTCTTCCCTTCCGTCATGCATACGGGTAAACTCTGAGATGACCATAATCTCATCATCGTTGTAGGGATAGGGTCCATGGTCAATTAGCTTTGCCCGTGCCTCACACTCATCAAGGAAGCAGTATAGTTCTAGAGATCCAAGAGATCTTCGTATTGTTCGCACTTGGTCTACTGAAACAGGTTCAAGATGGTCCTTCAACCATGATAGAGTGTCGTCACCGAATGCAAGATTGGCGTTTCCTGATGCTTCTACTGTATGTTTTCCAGAGTTGAAGTAGGCTGTACTAAGACGATACCAGTTCTCAAGAAGCCACTTCCATTGCTCACGTTTCTCTTCTGACTCCTTTGCAGCATCACCATCTAGCTTGTTGCTAATTATCCCCATGCGGCCTAACCCGAAATACAGCCACTGGTAAGTAATTGACAGAGCATGGATCTCTGACAGTAGCGTCTTACTCTGTTTAGCTAAGTCCTCGGGAGTGATTTTGTCCCAGACCCGCTTCATCGTCTCATATTGATGGTCGTAGGTGTGGTAGCATGCAACAGAGATGTATTCGTTCACAGGGAAGAGTTTAGACTCAAGGAGTCCGCGTTCTTCCAGAATATGGCTGAAGACCTCCGATACATGTCGAAGATACACATTCACTTCACTAATCTTCAATGAGATCATCTCACTGTGTGCAACCGCTCGTATTTGCCGATGTGGAACTGCCCGTTATGTAAGTATTCGGGTCACTTAACACACTGCTGATTTTCGTTTTTTAGGAGCATATGTCAGTGCACAGCAATCTTAAATCGGATATCGACAGAGCTCAACAAGAACTCGTAAGGTGGCCCAATTTCATGAAGAAAATAGGTCAAGGACTCATCTCGTTAAAATTGAGCGCTGAAGGTGAGATTCGTTACATTACCACAGTCCAAGGGGTTGTGGGACTTCTGAAGGAAGGTGCTGATGGCAAGATCGTATTAGTCGATGATGCAGGCACAACGTTTCTAGCCCCTGTACTTCCCAAGTTGGCTGGAGTTGTCTGTCTCTCAGGTGCATTAGGTTCGCACTTGGCCATTGTCACACGTGAGTTTGAGATTCCAGCACTTATGGGAGTGAAGTTGGAGAATCCACAAGAAATTGACGGAAAAAGGGTCAGAATCGAACCAGACGAGGGAACATCTGGAGCACTTTACATCATCGAGTAATCGTGGGGCATCCTGTATGAACAATAACTCGACAAATTTGGTTATACCTCTGGAGATGGTCAACCCGGACGATGTTGAGAAACATGGTGGGAAGACAACAAACCTAGCACGACTGCTTGCAATGGGATTTCGTGTTCCGAGGGGGTTCTCGGTCAGTAGTCTATGTTTTGAGAAAATGATTGATGATATTCCCCATTTGTCGGAATTGATTACAACATTGGAAAAAACAGACGATTATGAAGAGATGCTTGAGTTAGCAGTGGGAATTCAATCACTGATCAGTCCGTATAAGATACCTGATGACATCAGATTGCAGATATCACATGCCTTTCAAAACTTGAAGAAAGTGACAGGTGATCTTGAGCATGGTTTTGCAGTCCGTTCATCTGCAACCATCGAGGATCGTAGCGATATCTCTTTTGCAGGACAGGCTGAGAGCTATCTCTGCATCAAAGAAACTGAGGGAATCCAAGATGCTGTGAAACGAGTCTGGATGTCGGGATTCTCACCTAGAGCAGTCATCTATCTGCATACAAAAGGCATTCCATTGAGTCGGATGAAGATGGGCGTCTTTGTGCAGGAGATGCTTCCTGTTGATGTTTCCGGAGTGACATTCACTGCTAATGTGGTCACCAATAGCACTGATGAGATGCTGATTAATTCCACTTGGGGGATTGGAGATACTATAGTCTCTGGAAAGATCGTACCTGACACCTACTTGCTCAATAAAAGCCCACTCGGAGTATTAGGAAGAGAACTGGGTACTAAAGAAAAGACCTCTCAGCCAGAGATGATTGATGGACGAGTTCAGTTGATGTTGAATGATACGCCACAGGAGCGACGCAAGATGTTCTCCTTGAGTGATGGGGCGTTGATGAAGGTCGCTGAGTTAGGTATTGAGATTGAAGAGAAAATGGGTAGTCCTCAGGACATCGAGTGGTGTATGATGGATGGAGAGATTGTGATTCTCCAAACACGTCCAATTACTACTCTGAAAAAGTACAATAATCATTGACTATCTCAATTGATAGATTATTTTGATGCTTTCTTGAAGTCGGTTACTTCTGCATGAAAATCAGTTCCACAAGTGAATATCTCTAGTGGATTAATCACTGATATCGCGAATCTATATGAATAGTGACCCCAATTATTGGTAGACCAGAAGATATACTCAGGAGGTTCTAGGAACTTTGGAGTCCATTTCTTACATATCTCATCAAAATATTCAGTAATATCATCACGAGAATAACTATTATTGACAACAACTGTGAATGTGTATCGATATATCTCATCGCCGGTCACTAATTCCTTAATAGATGAAAATCTAGAGTTTCCTTCGATATCCCGGAGTGTGGACCCAGGTATTGTCGATGCTCGAGAAGATAGATAGTCATCAAGTCTTACCCGGTAATTTGCAACATTTCCATCAAGAACTCTGATGTTGGGAATTAATATCCGACTGTAATCTTGAAGTAATAGACTAGTGTAATTAAGCGTAATCTCATGAACAATTCCTTCGTCGTCACCTATACGAATGAAATCACCAACTCTGAAGGGTCTTGCTGCTAGTATGTAAACACCACTCACTAGATTTGACAGTGCTCGAGAGAAGGCAAGACCAAGAGCCGTTCCTGTCAATGCACCAATGGTAAGGATTACCTCGCCCTCAAGAACAGGACCTATCAAGCCTATAACAGTCACAATTGCGATTGATAGGAATACCAGTCTCAGTGTGAATACAATTCCAGTTGTTGCCTCCTTTGGCATTCCCACTTTACCGAAGGACGACGTGGCTGCTCGAATAATAATCATATAGAGAAGGAAAAGTACGAGAAGAAATGGCAGAAGAGCCAGAATGGGAGCTAGTCCCCCCAGTCCAAAAGGAGAAAGGACAGAGAAAAGAAATTCGATAAAGCTAGTGAAGATGTCAGACTGCAACGCAACAACCTCTCAATAAGGATACACTCAACATCTTAAGTAAATTAGGACCCATATGAACTTGACCAGTTGTATTTAGATTACACTTAGAGTCACAGAACATGACTCTGGAAGATATGGTTCGATTGTTATTGATTATGTAGCTCTGATGTATGCCAATGAGTCACCGGGAATGACTTCAATTGCCTGCTCAGGGCAAACTTCTACGCACTTCATACAACCTGTACATTTTGAGAGCCAGATAGCATCAATTATCCATTTTTCGGGATTATGGGGGTCTGGGTGTTCCTCAAGAGTCGGGTGTACCAGTAGAACGGCGGGGTCACACACATTCAGACACTTTAGACAGTCACGCGGGTCTGTACTCACCTTGACTCCACACTTTGAGTGGTCAATCTTGATCTTTGTCTTCTTTACCACATCTATCACCTGTCTTCAGAATCGACCTGCCTGTCCGGGGACTGACTCTCGTGGCACAAGATTCAGTGCATCGTGCTTACATGCATGTCTACAGACACCACAGCCAAAGCACTTGTCCAGATCAACAATCACCCTCTTGATTGATGGGAGATACCTGATTGCATTGAACTGACACATACTCACGCATTCCTTGCATCCCTGACAATTGTCCTGATTGAGGTC
This sequence comes from Candidatus Thorarchaeota archaeon, assembly GCA_016840245.1. The sequence goes on along the minus strand of JAEOST010000636.1, from coordinate 324 downwards.
GACGACGTACTCTCCCTTATAGACGGTTTCTAAATTGAAATCGTTCCTCAATCTGAGTCCACCACACTCAGGGGTCTCGCAGGAGCATATTGCGTTGATGTAGGGTACTGGTTGGAACCACACTGAAGCAACGTAACCCTTCTTGTTCTGTTCCATCAGAGCTTCGATTGCCTCCTCCCTATCAAGTCTGTATTTCACTCCCTCAGGGATGTATCGTGTGTGTTTCTCGATAACCTCAGAAAGTTGACCAAAGTTGATACAGACAGCATCCTTTACACCCCGTTGCATGTAACGGCAGATACAGTAGTTCTTGATGATAGGTTC
>JAEOST010000635.1 GCA_016840245.1 Candidatus Thorarchaeota archaeon | reverse complement strand
ACTAGTGTTCGGAATTTTGAAAAATACCTGCCACTTTTGCCGACATCCTTAAATCCAGAATGGACAAGAGAAGATTACTCGAGCCGGTCTGGCGGAGTAGCTGACGCGAAGGACTGCAAATCCTTTTTACTTGGGTGCAAATCCCAAGGCCGGCTCCACTTCTTCTTTTGGCATCATTGGAAAGAAAACGGTATTTAATAATCTGCAATTACAAAGTCTTTAATGATGGTAAATTTCGTAATGTGCATGCCTCATCAACCGTTGCTAGGTTTTTCTGCAATTTCTTTCGATATCGGCGGAACCTTGTTCGAACCCTTACCTTTGCCTTTCTTCGATATCCATAAGAAATTCATACTCCAAGTGTCAGGTGATGACATCTTCTCGGATGAAGAGATCTCCAAATCTCTTGATGTAGCATATACTGAATTCTGGAAAGGGGTCCAAGATCAAGATATGCACTATTTCTTTTCGAATGATGATTGGATTGAGCGAAATAGAATTCTCTTCAGAACTTTGGGAGTTACTGATTCAGTTGAACGGCGTTCAAGAGAGATGCAGGTACTTTGGAATGAGATATTTGCTGAGAATCCTGCTAGACTAAAGGTCGATACAATAAATACTTTGGAGGAATTAAGGGCGCGGGGATATCAACTAGCAATATCGACTAACTGGGACAATCCAATTACCACTCTCAAGTCACTTGGTATCTATGATCTATTCCAAAGTATACAGCACAGTATTGTGCCAGGCTATGCAAAACCATCTCCGTATATGTTGATACAGAATGCTATTGAGATGGGTGTTAATCCGAACAAGTGCGCGTTTATTGGAGACCATGTAGACCTAGACATGGCAGCAGCAGAGAGAGCAGGGATGCATCAGATATTCATTGTCAATAAGGGTCGTGAAGTTCCCCCACATGATGGGCACCTGACTATCATTCACGAACTCAGTGAACTACTAGAGCTGTTTCAATAATCACTTCCTGCCACTATCTGATGTTTTATGTCATTAATTGCTAAAAGGGACCCATGCAACTCGGTGCTTTTTCAATCAGTTTGGCAGTTAAGGACATCAGAGTCTCTCAGGCGTTCTACAAGAAACTAGGTTTTGACGACTTCGGAGGAAACATATCCCAGAACTGGGCAATCATGAAGAACGGTGACCATATCATTGGGTTATTTCAGGGAATGCTTGAGAGAAACACATTGACCTTCAATCCTGGTTGGGATCAGAATACAAATCATCTAGGGTCATTCACAGATGTGCGTGCTCTTCAACGCCAGTTGAAAGAACAGGGTGTAGAGTTTGTTAGTGAGGTTGATGAGACTACAGAAGGGCCTGCCAGTTTTCTTGTAATGGACCCAGATGGAAACCCGATTCTTGTCGATCAACATGTCTGAACTGTTACAGGTACCTAGGTGGTGACCCTTAATGATTCGAGGTCTACCTCTTGCATTCCTCTTTTTGAATATCCTAAGAGTGTATAAGCAATAGTAAGTAACAGAGGAAGTATAATGATCAGTCCCGCCTGAAATGAAACCGACATGACTGCAATCATGATGATGAATATCAAGATCGACGAGAAGGCACTTCGTTCTGCCCTGTGTGCTATCATGCAGTTCCAAGAGCAGTAACGTCCAGGAAAGGGTGCACCATACCAAGAGTCACATTCTGATGTACTGCACCAGTCGCACCGTTGAACATCATAGCCCATCTTACGAACACATCCACTATATCATGTAGTCTTTTATTTGAATCAAAATAAGCGTTCGCAATAATTCATTGTGAAGTGCACTTGAATTGCCACAAGACATATCAATTCAATTTTCCCACTCGGGATAATTTAATCCTGAGGTGGAGATGATGAAGCGCACGCAAGTAGCTTTACCTATTTTACTAATCTCTGTACTCCTGGTGTCGATGTGGGTCCCAATGTTGAACCCGACGACGGCCAGCAATAAAATACTCTCTGACCAGACCCCTGATGTGTCATTGGCTTATGTACCACATTCTATTATCGACATCTACAATGATGATGAATTCAATTCAACGGCTGTGGCTGAAGGATGGGAAGGAAATGGAACTGCCGATTATCCTTACATAATTGAGGGATACGAAATAACTGACGATGAAGTTCTGATCTATATCACAGACACAAGGTCCCACTTTGTGATTCGAGACTGCAATCTTACATATGCATGGGCGACAATCCAGCTGACCAATGTTTCTAATGGTCGCATTGAGAACTGTCTCATTGTAGATGGATATTATGGTATCCATATGTATAATGTCACAGCAATTGATGTGATTGGATGCGACATCACTGTAAATCCAACAAATCCAGAAGATGGCATCTACATTAACGAAGGTAGGGACATCAATATCGAAAGCTGTGTGATTGAGGGAGTACCTGGTTCAGGTGCTGGT
>JAEOST010000634.1 GCA_016840245.1 Candidatus Thorarchaeota archaeon | reverse complement strand
GGTGTTCCAAGCATGATTGTGTGTATCAACAAGATGGATGACGAGAGCGTAAATTACAGCGAGGACCGATATAACGAGGTCAAGGAAGAAGTTGGTGGACTCTTGAAGAGCATTGGTTACAAGACCGATGAGATTCCCTTCATTCCAACATCAGCTCTCTCAGCTGCTAACCTTAAGGAGAGGACTCCCGACCTTACATCATGGTACGATGGTCCTTCACTTCTAGAGGCTCTTGACTTAGTTGCGCTTCCACCCAAGCCAACTGACAAGCCACTCAGACTTCCAATCAATGATGTCTACTCAATCAAAGGTGTCGGTACAGTTCCAGTTGGTCGTGTTGAAACCGGTATTATGAAATCTGGTCAGAAGGTCACCTTCATGCCACCTAACAAGACCGGAGAGGTAAAATCAATCGAAATGCACCATGAAACTCTATCACAAGCAGTTCCAGGTGACAATATCGGATTCAATATCCGTGGAATCGAGAGAAAAGACCTTGGACGTGGAGATGTTGCTGGTCCTACAGACAAACCTCCAACAGTTGCTGCTGACTACACAGGTCAGATCATGGTCATTCAACATCCAACAGCTATCACAGTTGGGTATACTCCTGTAATTCACGCTCATACCGCCCAGGTCGCCTGCAGGTTCGAAAAAATCCTCCAGAAACTCGATCAGCGCAGTGGTCAAGTGATTGAAGAGAATCCTGACTTCGTGAAGAAAGGTGAGTCAATGATTGCAACCCTAATACCTCTCAAGCCAATGTGCATTGAGACCTACAAGGAATTCCCACAACTGGGCAGATTTGCTGTCCGTGACATGGGTCTAACTGTTGCAGTCGGTGTCGTCACAAAGCTGACCCCGAGATAGACTGATTATTTTCATGAACCGGGCCAATATGGCCTGTGTTCATTTCTTCTTTTTCTTATACTCTAATTGGAATCACTGGATTCTTTGTAATTATTGATTGCTATGGTCTTGTTTGTATTGAGGCTGATTCTCTGTGGCTCTTTGATTTCTTTTAAAATCAATAACTCCTGAATCCCAAAACTGCAAGTGAAGTGAGCCAGATTATCCAGCTTATTACAAAGAGTTCAATATCACCTAACAATGCCGCGAACCTCTCACGATTCTGAAGTACTAATCTACTTTGACAATAGATTTGGTTCTCATCACTCTTCAAATAATACCTCATGCCGCACCTTGTCAGTCACACGTGGCATTCTTGAGAAGAACGCTGCATATGCATCAGATACCTCATCTTCCTCTTCTCCAAGCATGAGTCTATCTAAGGCAGCATAATCTTGGAGCCAGAATATCCATACTGAAGGCATCCCATCTCCAACACCACCACTTGCAGCCACGACCTCTCTAATCCAGTCCTTTCCTTGAACAACATCATGTAGCTTTCGCGCTAATTGCCCATGCTCTGGGGTATACAGATCCGGGGGAGGCCATACAAATTCCACTATAAGATAGATACCAGGTTTCCTTTCATCTGTCATTTTTTATCAGACCAATCCGTTCTCAGTGTCAATACTGCTAAAAGTAATGATATTTCTATCCCCCTCATGCTTCTGGAAGAGATGACAACGTTAGATGTCCAAGAATATCTAAAGAAAGACAAACTCGTTGTCATTCCAATTGGTGCAACCGAGCAGCATGGACCTGCAAATCCACTTGGCACCGATTTCTTGATTGCACAGCATGTTGCTCGAAAGACTTGCGAAATTACTGGAACAATATGCGCTCCAACGATTCCTATTGCTGTATCTGAACACCACAGTAGATTTGCAGGGACTGTATGGCTAAGTCCTCGTCTTGTTAGAGAGATTATGACTGAATATTCGTTGAACCTTGCAAGTCACGGATTTGATCACATCATATTCATGAATGGTCATGGAGGTAATACTGGAGCTCTCAAGGAAGTTGCAAACAACCTGTACTACTCTCATAAGATGAAGGCAGTATCTATAGATTGGTGGGACTTTGCTGACACGGATGGGATAAAGGAGATGTTTCCTGACTCCAACTTTTCACACGCTGAGGCTATAGAAACTTCAGTTGGACTTGCTGTCCATGAACATCTAATTAAGCTAGATACACTAGAAGGCGTGAAACCGCCCACTAAATGGGGCCGTGAGATAGCGGGAATCGGCATTCCTTCATACACAGACGACTTTTCAAAGAGTGGAATAGCAGGGACTTTAGACAACATTAGCAAGGAGTCAGGTGAGAAGATCCTCGAAGTTGTCATTGCCAAGTTCTCTGATTTTATCTCTGCATTCCGTAATCACTGAGTCAGACTCGATGCGAAGAGTATTATCTGGAGATGTTGAGGTAGAGTTGGTTGCATTACAATGATGGAAGACGGTCCTGATAGATACTATCCTCCTGAACAGACCTCAGAAGTCAGTCCATTCAGATGGGTGATGTTCTTTGTAATCATGATTTTGGGAG
>JAEOST010000633.1 GCA_016840245.1 Candidatus Thorarchaeota archaeon | reverse complement strand
TTCAATGACCTCAGATATTGACACTCTACGTTCATTCACATTCAATCCCCAGTCACGTGCAATATGCAACACTGAGTCACGTGTTATTCCAGCTAGTATCGTAGTGGAAAGCGGGGGTGTGACAAGTTCATCATCAAACTTGACAAAGATGTTCATGGTTCCTACTTCTTCGAGGTAGGTACGTTCCATTGCATCCAACCAAAGAACTTGTGAATATCCAATCTTTGATGCTTCAGTTTCTGCCTGTAAACTAGCAGCATAGTTCCCCACAGTTTTGGCAGCACCTACGCCACCTTGCGCAGCACGTATATGGTTCTCAGCGACCATGATCTTTACAGGACTAAATCCCTCTCTGAAGTACGGTCCCACTGGACTAAGAATGACAAAGAAAAGGTAATGATCAGATGGCCTAACACCAAGCTTTGCCTCTGTTGCTATCATTGTGGGACGAATGTACAAGGAACTTCCAGTAGTTGTGGGAACCCATGAACGTTCAATATCAATAAGCTGTTTCAAAGCATCAAGCACAAAGCCAGAATCCACTTGAGGCATTACCATTCTTTTTGCGGACTTGTTTAGACGACTGATGTTTTCTTCTGGTCGGAATAAAAATACTCGATTGTTACGACGATATGCTTTCATACCCTCAAAGATACCTTGTCCATAGTGCAGAAAAAGGGCAGCAGGATCCATACTTATTGGAGCATATGCATGTATCTGAGGATTCTGCCAAGACCCGTTACTGAAATTCATCGAGAACATATGGTCAGTGAATGTAGTTCCGAAGGCAACCTTGAGAACATCTTCAGGTTTCTCCTTCAGTTCATTAGGAGATAGAAGATTCGTTTCAATCTTCATCACAAAGACACCGTGACAGTGTGGATGAGTGCTCCCTCTTAAGCTTCTAGGTAAGTGAAAACCTTAAGTCGTATGTAAGTATTTCAAAATTGATTCTGATGAGTCATGGACACGATGCATCTACGAGAGACGCATATTATCTAGACCCGAAAGAGGTTCTTTCTCAATATAGTGTTGAATGGGTGACGCTACGACAATCCTATTCTGAGATCAATTCTCAGCTCCAAGAGGTTCAAGCTGGACTCTCTGAGTTAGATCAAAAACTAGCAAGGGGAGAGATTACGGAGCAGGAACATCTTAGCCAGTACCAAGATAGATGGATACAATCCACTCAGATTGTTCAGATAAAGAGAGAAGTTGAAGCAAGGCTCTATGAGATTCAGAGAGAGATACGAAAAGCCAATCGTCAGTTAAAGGAACTTGAAGCTGAGCGACTCAGAAAAGACCACTTGGAACAAGAAAAGAGTAATGCGATGATTGAGTGGATGTCACTAAAGCAGGGCTTTGATGTTGTGTCAGAGCGGAGAAGGGAGATTAACAGAGAGATGGACCAGCTAGAACTTCAAAGAAGATCTGGTCAAATTACTGATGCGGAATACAGAAGAAAGCAGCTCGATCAGATTGGACAACTAGCCGAGCTTAGAACAGTAGAAACTGATGTCAAACGACGTCTTGCAGAACTCTTGGCAATAATCAAGAAGTAGTTCAAAAGAAAAGAGAGTGCAAGACCCCAAAGAGGGGTCTGCAATCATACTTTAGACCAAGTAACTCTGGGCTATCATTGCATCGGCTACCTTCAAGAAACCAGCAATGTTTGCACCAAGGACGTAGTTGCCCTTGTCTCCAAACAATTCGGATGTCTTGTATGCAGCACTGTGAATGTTAACCATAATTTCATGGAGTTTCTTGTCGACTTCCTCACGAGACCAGAAGAAGCGCTGACTATTCTGAGCCATCTCAAGACCAGAAACAGATACGCCACCAGCATTGGCAGCCTTACCAGGACCATAAAGGACCCCAGCTTCCTGGAATATCTCGACTGCTTCAGGAACACAAGGCATGTTTGCACCCTCACCAACGGCCATGACACCATTGTCAACTAGAGCCTTTGCTTCCTTGGCATCAACCTCATTCTGTGTGGCACTTGGTAGAGCAACATCACACTTCAAACTCCAAGGACTACCACCAGCTGTATAGTCAACTTTGTATTGTTCTGCATACTCCTTGATACGACCTCTACGAACGTTCTTCAAGTCCATAACGTAAGCGAGCTTGTCTCTGTCGATACCACTAGGATCGTGAATCCATCCACTTGAGTCACTTAGAGCAATGACCTTTGCACCCAGATCGAGACACTTCTCAACTGCGAACTGTGCAACATTGCCAGAACCAGAAACAACTACAGTCTTGCCCTTGAATTCTTCACCACGAGTCTTCAACATCTCAGCAGTGAAATAGACACATCCATAACCTGTTGCTTCAGGACGAATCAAAGACCCGCCATATGTGGCACCCTTGCCAGTCAGAACGCAGGTCCCATGATTATTGGTTACTTTTCTATACATTCCGTAAAGATACCCAATCTCACGACCACCTACACCAATGTCTCCTGCGGGGACATCTATGAACTGACCTACGTGCCTGAATAATTCAAGCATGAAACTGTGACAAAAGGTCCTAACCTCTGCATCACTCTTACCCTTGGGATCAAAGTCAGAACCACCCTTACCACCACCCATTGGCAATCCTGTAAGACTGTTCTTGAACACCTGTTCAAAACCGAGGAACTTCAATACACCCTGAGTTACTGTAGGATGTAATCTGAGACCGCCTTTGTATGGACCAATAGCAGAGTTATACTGAACTCGGAAACCCCTGTTTACTTGGACTTTACCCTTGTCATCAACCCAAGGTACTCTGAACTGGATGATTCTCTCAGGTTCTACAAGTCTCTCGAGAATTCCATGTTCTTGATACTTTGGAAACTTCTTGATGGCAGGCTCCAAGGATTCCAGAACTTCGAGCACGGCCTGATGAAAGACCTTCTGATGAGGGTCTTTTTCAACGACCGTATTATATACACTTTCGATGTAGCTATCCAATGAACCTCACTCACCGTGATGTTTTAGCAATCGCGTGCGCGTCGAGGCATGCACATAAATGAATCGGATAGGGATTTTCTATCAGAGGGAGGGAAAAAACAGGTAAACGCTTAGACATTATAATTCATTAATGATGAATGTCATCAGGATAGACGAATAAAATGGTTGAGTTCAAACAGGAGTGGATTTCTCCTATACTAGAGGTATATCAGAAGGGAAAAATTGAGGACACATATACGATTATACTCGGTCTTAATCCACTTGGTCAGACATTATGTCGACAGCTGTATGAACAGGCTCATTTTGAATCAGTTCTAGTTTTCAATTCACCATCATTCTCTTCGTGGAATAGGTATCCATTACAATCGAAACCACCTATAATTCCAGTCCATGGGATGGTTAACGATGATCTAATGCTAGTCTTTGGTGATGTAGTAATTCGTGAGTTTGAATGGGCTACGGACCTACTATTCTTTCTTAGAGGAAATGTTCCTCATAGATTCATTGTTGCAGCAATGGTTCAAGAGGGGCCAACCTGCGGACAAGTATTAACCAAAAAAGGGGAACGTCTTCTCAACAGGATGAAGATTCCAATGGGAAGACCTGATTTCTATGATGGTCTCATCGCCCCGCTCATTAGCATTGGTAGCGCCGCAGGTCTTGATTCAGTTGCACTTTTTCTTGAGGCTACTGAGAACGGGAGTGTCATCTATCAAATGGATGAAGTACCTGTCACTCAGGAAGATGTCACCGGTTTGAAAGATATGTTAGAAAAGGGATTGGACTTTCGATTCTAGGAGTGTGCTATTCTTCTGAGTCACTTTTTTCAGTCTGACCGTAGCCTAAGCGGTCACGTGTTGGTGAAGAAGGTCTGAGTCGAGTAATCTCACTAGACAGCGACACATCGCACTCTGTACACATCAATGCTCGTGTATCCTTCACATCTACCATCTTTCCACATGATACGCAAGTCCAGATTCCATTCTGAAATAATTTAGTTTTTGAAAAAACAGCTTTTGCTAATCGTCTAAGGGAGCTTGGGCAATCCTTTGCAACCCCTGAGATTCCCTCAGTTGACCAGTCACAGACGACTGAAACCAGGGTTGTCATCAATTCTATCATTCTAGTGGTGTGCAGGTCGATTTCTCGGGATGTTTCTGATTTCTGATCGCGTGGTGCTTCTTCAACATCAAGAAGTAGTTCGAGAAATGCAAAGAAAGCAGGGACAGGTAGTCTGTCAGGACCCTTGGATTCCACCATCTGAGCCATAACTGCAGAAATCATCAGGGTCTGAGTATAGTCCTCCTCAAGAATCCGTTTTGCCTCTTTTACGAGTTTTACTGAAGATATTGTGAATTTTGATGGCTCAAGCCCCTGAGTTTCTGCAAGTGCTTTGACTGAGTGGAGCAAACTATGCCCCTCTCCCATGGCTTTGTTAACTAACCTAGCTACCTCTTTGTATGAGAGGCTGGTTTCATCGGCCACCTTGCGTATAAGTTCACGAGCAGTCAGGCTCAAGGGCATCACAAACCTATTCTGTTGTTTTCATCGCACTCGACAATATGTATTTAGGGGTTGTAATACATAGGATAACTCCAGCATTCCCAGATGTGATATACATGATGCTCTCAGATAAGGACATTGAAGATGCGATTGAAAAGGGTGAAATCAAGATTGATCCATTTAATCCTGATACTCTTGGACCTTGCAGTATTGATTTGACACTCGACTGTAAATTCAGAATTTATGGACCCGGACCACCAGTAGATATCAGGTCGAGTGAAGATTTGAGTAGAGGCACCAGTATGGTAGACACACTAGGAGAGCCTTACATGATTCTACCGGGACAGTTCATCTTGGGACAAACGAAAGAATCAATCAAGATAAGCTCCAAATACGCTGCATTGCTTGAGGGGCGTTCCAGTGTTGCAAGATTGGGGATAATAGTCCATGCGGCGGGTCTAGTAAATCCAGGTACTGGTTCAAAGTCACCCAGTAGACTCACATTGGAGATTTATTGCGAGAATCTCAGTCCGGTATTACTCTATCCTGAAATGAGAATTGTTCAGATTATGTTTGTACCACTAAGTAGTCCTGCTCGACAAGCATATGATAGTAGAAGTGATAGTCGATATGTTGGTCAACAAGAACCAAAACTTGGTTAATGTAGCAAGTCTCATAAAGGGGTTGTAAAGGCGACAGTCACGAAGTAGTATGAAGGACTATGATGTCGTTCTAGCTAGTGGCGCAGAGCATTTGAGAAGGCGTTTTGAAGAACTTGGTTATCGTGTTTTCTCCTCCGGATTGAACTACGATCACAGGAGACTCTTTCCTAATGCAGACATCTATGCCAGAATTGAGAAGATTGAAGAACTCTCAGATCGTAGGGTTATGGTCATACAAAGCTGTACAGGTTCAGGTCCTTCCGAATCCGAGTTCTACACGACCTCAGATAGGGTTGTTGAACTCCTACTGATTCTCAGTGTCCTCCAGCGTCCTGTAAAAGTAGTACCTGTTGGACATAAGGAATTCAAAACTGCACCACTAATGCCACCCTCAACAGTAGAGGTTGTCCTTACATTTCAACCATATGCACTTCAGGACAAGGCATTTCTAACGGGTGAAGCTGTTTCGTCCCGTTGGGCAATTGAAACTATCGCCAAGACGTGTAACAAAATCTGGGTTGTCAATCCTCATGCATCTTCAAGTCTCGATTGGGTAATAAAGCTGAAGGAAATGGGCATCTATGAGGAGATAGACATCATTCCGGATCTAATCGAATTTAGTGCTCTATCGTGTAAATTTGTAGACTATTCGGTTGTAACTCCAGATGAAGGGGGTCAGGAGAGATTTCAAGTTGAGGGATTTGGAAAATCCCGAGATGATTCATATCATGTGCAATTGCAGGGAGATTTAGACGTATGTGACAAATGCGTAGTCATTGTGGATGATCTAACAAAGAGTGGTAGCACATTACTGAAAGCTGCTGACAGATTGAAGAATCAGGGAGCGACAGATGTAGCTATGGCAGTAGCTCATGTGATACCATTGATGGAGAGAGGGGAAGATCTTCTGAAGCGACTTGTAGAAAGAAGTAAGGGTCGAATCGTTACGTCAAACTCTGTATACACCAAAATCTTCTGTGTTGATAATCCGCACCTAACCTATAATGTTGTTGACACACTTGTAAAAGTTCTATAGGCCCTAAATTTGACAAGACATAATTGCACTTGCGTACAACCACATTACTATCAAACAGGTGATTAGTGTGGTTCGTCAATTAGCTCTTAATTTTCTCTACAAAAAATCTGGAAACAAACTTGTTTCCGAGCAGTATGAAACATCAATTGCAGTAGCATTCGCAATTGCTGAGGCTCAAAGAGGAAAAAGAAGAATCTCAAGTTTCACTCCAGTATCAGTGCCATACTGGATCGTCCAAGTTTCTGAAACTGACTCAATTCTGTTATCTGGATTAGGTAGAAGTACAACGACGTTGGAGTTCAGCGAGAATAAGACCATTGGATCAGTCAAGAGACTGATGAGTAGTGAGGCCAATGAACCAAAGGACATCCCTACTATGGTAGACAAGGCTCTGGAATTCCTTGGCAATGTTGACCATTCGACACATAGCATTTTGAACTTAATTAAACCACAGATACTAACACCTCATGGTCATCTCTTTGTAGAAATCGAACATTCATTCCAACTTAACCGACTCAACGAAACAATTGACTCAAGGGAGGCTCTTGAAATCAGTGAGCAATTTCAAAAGCTTAGAGAGGAGGCGATAATCAGACACAGAGCTCTGGAGGAGTTAAAACAGCTAACGAAGGAGCACCTTGGTGGACAGTTGAGAATACTTGAGAACGTGTCCACTTCTGAGATGGAGAAATGGGAGAAACGTTCACGCACACAGGACGAAATGACAGATCTGAAGTTGGGTGACCTCACAGAGAAAAAGAATGACTCTCTCTATGAATTACAAGATAAACACAAAATGGACCTTCGGGCACTCACAGCAGAACTCTCACGATCGAGCTCCAGTTTAGAGGGTTTCTTCAATGAAATCCTTGAGAAGATTCAGTATGTTCGAGTTGTGATAGGTCAGAAGGGGGAGAAATTATCTGAGGCGTTAGAAGAGTCTGACGATCTTGTCAAATATCTTAATGAAACGGTTCCAAAATATGCAGATAGAGTACAGGAAGTGCAAGAGAAGAGGAAAGAACTAACCTCTAAGTCACAAGAACTTGTGAGTAATCTAGATGATGAAAAAATCCGAATCACTGAAGAGATAGAGGCACAGATAAGAGAACACAAGCTTCGTTTAACGGAGTTCGGTTTAGAACGGAGTCAGAGACAGAATGAACTGGAGGAACTCAAAGAGCAGGTTAGTGGTGCAATAGCCAGAATGGAGCGAGCCATTGGTGAAAGACTTCAGGAACTAAAAGATGAGTTGAGCCACATATCAGAATTGATCCTTCAGAATGATACAATCCCTGGGCTAGCTCCGTTAACTCACGTTGATATTACGATGCTTGTGGTGAATTATGATGATGGTGATATTGTCTTTCTAACATTTGGAGTATCACCGGAAGAAAGACTTGGTGCAAGAACTAGTCATCATGTCTTAGACCAGAAATTCCATGATTTCTTTACTTCTCAGATTACTGAAATGATTGAATCAAACCCAGGATTTGCAAATGAATTCCAAACTTTGTGCAACTCTGGGAGCCTCTTCAATCAAGAAACCGCTACTGGCATCCTCACATCAGGTCTGAATTCCCTTCAAGCAAGACAAATGCTCGAAGAGGGCGTCAAGGAGAAACTGATTCTTCAATGGAATAGATATAGAGGTAAATGTCCTAAATGTGGAGATGATATAGGAGCAGGAGCGCAATTCTGCGCGGGCTGTGGAGCAACTCTTGGTTAATCTTCTTCAGGAAGATAGTCCTGAGCTTTGCTCTTTGCAAGCCAAGCCTTGGCAGTAAAACGTTCAACAAGATCCTTCTGCTCTAGTGAATTCAATGCCTGGATAACTAGATTGAGGTCACACTGAACACCCCGTCCTTTTAGTATCCTAGAAATAGCGGAGGGTCTGTGACTATCACGAATAATGATTGGGAGGATACTCCTCTCAAGTTCGGTGAGATTTTCACTCATTGCAAGCACTCGATGACGCCGACTTCAGGAATCTTTTAAGGATGTCGGAGTGTATTCCAATCCTTTACGGAATCTTTTTTATGAAATACTGGAGGCGGAAGGAAGGTTGACAATTGAATGGAAGACAATAAGGAGTACCACATCGGATTAGCACCGGGAGAAATCCCACCACTTGTATTGATGCCAGGTGACCCAGATAGATCAAGGAGTATTGCTGAGAAATTCTTTGATAATCCTGTTGAACTTGCTAGAAAGAGAGAATATTGGAGCTTCAGGGGAGAATGGAAGGGAGTTCCTGTAGCTGTTTGCTCAACAGGAATAGGATGTCCTTCTGCAGCAATAGCAATGGAGGAGTTGATTCGGGTGGGTTGTACCACATTCGTGCGAGTAGGAACAGCAGGAGCCATTGATTCCTCACTCACAGCAGGAGACCTTGTTATTCTAACAGGAGCAGTGAGAGACGATGGAACATCAATTCAATATGTCCCACTTGAGTTTCCTGCAGTCGCAGACCCAACAGTTGTCAATGCATTGACTATCGCAGCAAAAGCCAGAGGTGCACGACACTTTATTGGTATTGGACACAGTAAAGATGCATTCTACAGCGAGTATCCAGAACTTGTTGCAAACCCTGAGAAAATGAAGCAGAAATGGGACGCTTATAGAAGATCTGGAGTCTTGGCAACTGAGATGGAGTCCTCAGTACTGTTTGTACTTGGACAGCTCAGAAAGGTAAGAGTAGGTACAATCTGTGTCATTGTTGGCGAACCTATTGAGAAGGAAGAGAAAATAGTAGGAAAACCAAGTCTAGATGACTTGGTCTCAGTGGCTCTAGATGCCATGATATCAGTAGACAAATAATGGTGGGAGATTTCTCAAATCCCACCAAACCATACTTTCTTTTGAATATCTAATAGAAGGT
>JAEOST010000632.1 GCA_016840245.1 Candidatus Thorarchaeota archaeon | reverse complement strand
TATCTTGTCTATGCGAACCTGGAAATCTCGGATTCGAGATTCGTAGTTAGCCAGACTCGCTTCAACGGTAATTGTGTATTCACCTGCGATAAAGTCAGTTGAAAAGACAGTGCAGTTATAGAGTCCTGGAGCAACCTCAGTCAGATTAGACTGGATTGTCGACAGAGTGAGGTTGATAAAAGCACCTGTGATTGGTAATCCTGTCAATAAATCGGTCACATTAGCCTGGATTTCTAGCACATCACCAAACACAGGATTGGTTGGAGTGAAGATTAGTTCTATTTGAATAGGAATTGCCGCCAGCAAAACGTCTGCAGATATCGATTGATTGAGATACAGGAATTTAGAAGCATTCACCTGGAATCGGTATAGCTGAGCATTGAGTCCCGAAGTGTCTATTGACATCTGATAGATTCCGTCACCCAGAGGTGTGATGACATATCCTGTTCCATAGAGTGTTGTCCAATCTGTATCTATTGTTGCTGCGTCAACACCTGTTCCAAAGTCTATGGCTGTATATGTGATGTTAGCTATTACAGTGTCACCCAGATAGTAAGCCTCTCCTTCAGGTAAGACGAAGTTGAGTGTTGTCGAAACTGGATTCACTGTTATGCGGAACAAGACACCTGTGACGTTCTTATAGAACGGACTTCCAAACCATGTGAAGTTGGCCTCAAAGAAGTAGCGGCCAAGTCCAGCCAAGGTGTTTGAATCAATCAAAGCAGTGTATGTTCCATCTACATTGTCAATCTCCCAGTGAGTGAAGCTTGTCGTATTCAAGCATCTAATCGTCATTGTCGCACCAGTTACTGGATTACCACTCAGATAGTCACTGAACTCAAGCAACGCACTGATGTTGAAGTAATAGAATCCTGGTGGAGTCTGTAGTACTCTGGCCTGAGCAAAACGAGCCACAATCGTGACCTCAGTAGAGGTTGATGAGTTTGCGTAGTATGGTGCTACATCACCCCACATGAATGTCAAAGACATTGCATAATCATCTTCGAGCTCGGTGGAAAGAACGAGTGAGTTAAGAGAAATTGTGTAGATTCCATTTGATCCCGAAATTGTGTACTGACCATTCAGGATTACGGTTCCTCCATTGTGAGTCAAAAGAAGATTAGACTTATCCAAAATGATTCCCGAAAAGTCCAATCCATCTGTGACAGTAATCTCAAAGGTGACATTGGAACTGAATGGAGTATTGAGCGGAGACTTGGATACTGATAATGTAACAGGGCGTCTAGAAACCTCCATGTCAACATCTCTGATTCGAGTCTGGTAGAATGGCTGACCGGATGTCCAGGAAACAGTGATTGTTATAGTGTAAGGTCCGAAGTTTCCTAGAGCAACAGTGTCAATGTGCAGTGTGTATGATCCATCAAGATTGTCATCAACCCAGTAGTTTACTCCGAGTTGCAGTGGTGTGGATGCAGTTACGCATGACGCCTGGACCAAGGCTCCAGCTATTCCTGATCCTGTGCTGTCATCACTGTAGTGAACAGTGATATCAGCTAGAGTCAAGAACGGTGCCAAGTCAGGCAAATCACTTGTTAGTTGAGTTCTCCTCGGCGTAAGCGTAAGATAGAATATATCGATAGCATCAGCACAGTATCTTGCTCCACCATATTGGATTGAAACATTGACAGTAAATGTGCTCAATGTTCCGAAAGCAGATGTATCAAGGTGGAGTGTGTAGATACCATTTCCTAGATCATCAACAGTGTAGTCAACACCAGGAACTAACCACGCGTCAAGGAGTAGTGTCCCTCCATTCATTCCAGTTGTGGTGAAATCATCGAGGTCGGTATAGGTGAAGTTCAGATGAAGTGTACGACCATACTCGACTGGTGAGTAGGTTCCATGAGTCAGAGAAGTGAATCGTTCTCTTACACTGATATGGATTTCAACACCGGTCTGATTTTGATGGTAGGGTGAACCAGTCCAGACAACATTTACTGTGAATGTGTGACTTCCTGGAGTGAATGCTGATGTGTCAACTTCAATGATGAAGAGACCTGTAATGTCTCCATCATAGTA
>JAEOST010000066.1 GCA_016840245.1 Candidatus Thorarchaeota archaeon | reverse complement strand
ATCTATGGCAAAGGATCTGAGCAGTGCAGTACCAGTGAATAGCTCGAGACCGACGCATCCTATGATTTTGGTCTTCTCTTCATCTCGAACGATGAAGAAGGTTGTGAAATCCGGGTCGATATCATCTGTAGGTTCATCATTCGATTCTAGCAACTTAACAATTTCCTCTGTATCTTCGAATTCTGCTACTTCGATTTCAAATGAAGGTGACATAGATGTCACTGAGGGTTCCATACATCTTATTGAATTCTCTGATTACCGTTTCACAGTAAATCCCACACATCACTTATGGAAACTGTATGAAACGCAACAGCTGTAAGACATATACCAAAGCTCTCTATCATCGTTAGACCAAATGCTGAGGTGAACACAGACGCAAGAGTTGAGCTTGCTCCAAATATGTACATTGATGCCAAGAATGTGCTACCTGCAATTGAGATCAAGCCAAGACCTAAGACAAGCAATGCGACATATGAGAATCGAATGAGAATCCATCCAATTCTATCATTTCTGTTTGTGAGATTCATGGTTATGATGATTTGACCGAAGAGTAGGACTATGCCTATTATTGTCAATGCTGCAGCAATTCCCTTCATTGCTGAACCCGAGATAAATCCAAGCAAATTGAATATCAATGTACAAATCAACATGACGAGTGTCAGAATTGAATAGAATTTCACAAACCAGGTACTCCTCAATATATCCCACAAGCTCATCTTCTAACCACCTCCAAGTTCTAACGCCATGAAACGTTCGATATAGTAGATTGACATCTGTCCTCCATAACTATGGAAATTCATGTCAAAGTTATGACCCGCCCAAGGAATCGTAACGAGTACACACTTCTTGCCTAGGCTAGTGGCTAACTGATAGAATGCATATCCCTGAGTTGCATATTGTGCTAATCCATCTTTATCCCCATGTACAATCATAATTGGTGGAGTCACTGTGCTATTCTCAATCAAGAATCTTGGTGAGAGTTTGTCGTACTGATCATCGAGTGGGAGTGTCCCCTCAAATAGAGGTGCCATTGCACCCAAACTTAGCCCTGTGACGTCAGTAGCTGGATAGAACAGTATTCCTCCACGAACCGTCATGCTCGAAGAAAAGTTACCAGCGTACAATGAGTTTTGATGTCCCAATGTTGCCAATGAGGTCATATGTCCACCTGCTGATCGTCCGACTATGAACACATTGTCCAAGTCAGCGGCGTACTTGGTGCTATTCAATTCCAGCATCTTTGTGAAATAACCAATATTCTCAATCTGATGCTGCATTGTATAGCTGCCATTGTACAATGGTCCTGATTGCAAATCACTAAAAGTTTGAAACACACCAAATGCTGCTTGCGACTCTTCAGGGAGATCATCAATCTTAAACAGCCCATACTGAAGATCAAACACGGCGTATCCCTTTGACGCGAAGTATCGATTAAAGAGATATGAATTCGATGAACCTTTGTTTCCAATAACCCACGCCCCACCATGGATCGCTATTATCACAGGGAATGGACCATCACCTGCAGGTCTATACCAATCAAATAGGAATTTGTCCACTCCATTGTTTAGATATTGGATGTCGGTCTCAACAACATATTTGGAATCATCAATTGGAACACCATACATGTTATCGAAGACTGAGTATTGTTCAGATTTCATTGATGTTGTATCCAAGTCTGTGTAAGTAGTACCATAGATATTGATCATTTGTTGCTCTGCAGATGAAATGGAGCTGGGAATCGCGGCGTAGGATATCACACCCACTATGAAGAGGGAGGCGCATATAGCTGAGATTACAATCATCTCTCGGTGTCTTCTCATGAAAGAAAATCGGATGATGATGATTCCACTAATCAGGTAAATAGGTGATAACAGTGGAGCTAAAGTAGAATAAACCATGGCAGTGATCCAACCAAACGTTGTTGAATCAAAGAACAGGTATAGAATTGTAAAGAATGAGAATATTGCTATACAAAAATAGCAGAACAACAGGAGAAGATATCGTAAAATCCTAATCAGCATTATTGAATCTCCCAACCAATTTCCACTCATCTTGCAGTACTGCTTTGTGATATGTTTTTCCTCATCATCAAAACGAACAGGATATTGACAATGATTCATTCTTTAGGAACTATTCTTCTTGAAAACTCATGTGTGGGTTGTTCGGGTTCGTCATGAACGAACCTATCCCATCTCAATGATGACCTCACTCTCAGAAGGATTCGTAAGGAAAGTCTTCAAGGCACTTGAAGAAAATGAGAATGTGGAATTTCTGAAGGGAGATATACCCCAAGAGAGACCTACTAGCAACACATGTTAAATCCCTCACAAGATCTACATTACTATAACCCTTGGATTTAACTATTGAAGAAGTACATGGAAATTATCGTTTTGAGTTGAAGCGCGATGAAGTATAGAACCTTAGGAAGATTAGGAATTGAGGTATCCGCTCTCGGATTCGGTTGTATGCGCCTTCCAGTTATTGAGCAGGGTGGCAAAATCAAGAGGGACGAAGCCATTGCACTGATTCGAAAGGGTATTGATAATGGGATTAACTATGTAGACACTGCATGGCCCTATCACGGTGGTGAGAGTGAGGTAGTCTTGGGATTAGCGCTCAAAGATGGTTATAGAGAAATGGTCACTCTTGTCACAAAGTGCCCAGTAGGTCGAAAGGAGTTCACAGAACCCGAACACTTTGACGAGTATCTGAATGAACAGCTCAAACGTCTTGATGAAGAGTATCTGGACATCTACTTATTCCATGCTCTGAACAAGAAGTCATTCGAAGAGAAGGTGCTAGGTCTCAATCTGATAGAACGTGCACTGAAGGCCAAGGAAGATGGTAAGATACGGCACTTGGGATTCTCTTTCCATGATACACCAGAGGTTCTCAAAGAGATAATTGACTCTGGACATTTCGAACTGATGCTGGTGCAGTACAACATCGTGGACCAAGTGAATCATGAGATGATCAATTATGCTGGTGAGAAGGGTCTCGCAGTTGCGATAATGGGAACTGTCGGTGGTGGTCGCTTGGCTGGCACTGATTTACCTGAAGAGATGAAAGAATGGTTGACACCTGGTCGAGCGAACTACGTCGACTTGGCATTCAAATTCGTTTTGAGTAATCCCAATGTCTCTGTTGCACTCTCAGGAATGGGCTCTGAGGAGATGTTGGATGATAATCTCAGTATCACCTCCACAGATGATTATGACAAAGTTTCTGATGAGGAACGTGCAACTATTGAGAGCATTGAAACTAGATTCAAGGAGTTGTGTGACAATGTTTGCACTCAATGTAAGTATTGCGAGCCCTGTCCCAATGAAGTAAATATCAGCTTCATCTTCAGTGCTCTTCAGCGTTATCAAATATACGGAGATCGAGAACATGCAAAGCACTTCTATTCAATCATTGGCTCTGTTCCATGGATTCAGGGAAAGGATGCTACTGCATGTGTTGAATGTGGTGAGTGCCTAGAGAAGTGCCCTCAGGGCATAGAGATCATTGAGCAGTTGAAGAAGGCTCATGAAACCCTGTCTTCTTAGCTCGTTGACTAGGTGGTTGCCATGAAGATTGGTGTCACAATACAACCTCAGATGGGATACTCCTATGAAGACATAGTAACACTAGCCAAGGCTGCAGAGGAAGCAAACTTTAATCGATTCGCAGTTTCCGATCACTTCTTTGGATGGGTAGAAGGAACTGAGAATCTCAACTATGAGGCCTGGACAACAATTGCCTTGCTTACACCACAGACTGAACGCATTCATCTAGGAACTGAAGTAACATCACAATCCTATAGGAATCCAGCACTACTTGCTAAGATTGTAGCAAATCTGGATAATGCATCTAATGGAAGGATAGACTTTGGTATTGGAGCAGGTTGGAAAAAACCGGAATACGAGGCATATGGCTATCCATATCCTTCTGCGAAGACGAGAATCCTACAACTTAGAGAAGCGCTTCAAATAATCAACCTTCTTTGGACTGAGGAGCGTCCTAGCTTTCAAGGTGAGTTCTAT
>JAEOST010000631.1 GCA_016840245.1 Candidatus Thorarchaeota archaeon | reverse complement strand
TCAACTCGCTCGCGCATCTCCTGCTCGATTGGCTCCAGAGCATCTACGACCTTGTCGCGAGACGCCACGTGGTGTTTTGCTGGAAAGATATCACACCAAGTGCCACCTCCCACTCTTCGGGCAGTCAATGGTTCTATCCATGAGATTTTGTCAATCTTGTCGCCATCCATCTCAATTCGAGTGGTATGGATATCATAGGGTGCCATGACATCGATGACATCACCCCTCACTCTGAAACTACCTGACTGAATCTCCATATCGTTGCGCTCGTACTGCATTATAACAAGCTTCTCGAGGACCTCCCTACGCTCTATCTGCTGTCCCACCTGGAGCATTAGGGAGAGACCTCCATACTCTCCAGGGTCTCCAACTCCGTAGATGCAGGAGACCGAGGCTACCACAACAACATCGTCTCTGGTTCGCAGCGCGTGAGTTGCCGAGTGACGAAGCCGCTCGATCTCACGGTTGATGTCTGCTTCCTTCTCGATGTACATATCACGTGTCGGGACATACGCCTCGGGTTGATAATAATCATAATAACTAACATAGTATTCAACTGAGTTTTCTGGGAAGAACTGTCGATACTCGGAGGTCAGCTGTGCGGCAAGAGTCTTGTTATGCGAGATGACTAGTGTGGGTTTGTTGTATGTTTCGATTACATTTGCCATGGAGAAGGTCTTGCCTGACCCAGTCACACCCAACAGGGTTTGTTGCTGGACTCCGCTCTCGAGACCCTCTAGTAGTTTAGAGATTGCATCGGGTTGGTCACCTGTGGGTTTGAATGGGGCATCGAGTTTGAAGTCTGTCATCTCTACTTACCTCTGCAATGAACTCACGTAACTGTTATGGTCCCTGATAAATCTCTAAAGCTCGGTATCTCCGAGAAAGTACAACTTGGAATGAAGACTTATCTATCCATGATGCACTGACTCACGACAAGGGAAGAGGGTCCTGACAAAGAGAGTGAGAAAGTATGGGAGTTCCTTAGAATCAGATCACTATTCATATGAATCAGACAAAGTACTCTGAAATAACGATATAATGTTCCAGACAATTCAGGTTTTCCTGCTGTCTTCTATGAAACTCAATGCTAAGATGGGCTAGTAGAAGTGATTCCAATGGCATTCTATAATTCCGGTCATTATACCGGACAATGCAATTGTTTATCTAGAACATGAATTACTATCTTATTTTGAAATGAAAATGAGAAATTTGTGGATAGCTATTCCTAAAAATCTCAGATTTATAAGTTACTTGTCTTTCAGAGGACGTAGCGATGTTAAGATGGGGGACAAATGATGGATAACTGGTTAAAGAACGCAAAGTTAATTCTGTGTCTGTTGGTTGCTGCTATGTTATTCAGCCCGACAATTCAATATACTCAATGGACTTTGCATCGCGATACTGGCATTGCACGAGGACAGTTGGAAGGTTCAAGAGATGGATTCGTTTCTTCCTATGTTACACATAGCCCCATTGTTATCACTTCGAATGCAGACTTTGAAGCTCAGGGTTTTCTGGGAAACGGGACAATAATAAATCCGTATGTGATTGAGGGTCTTAATATCACAACAACTGGGACATGTATCTCAATAGAAGGCACAAACGCATACTTTGACATACGTTACTGTCTACTCACAGGAGGTTACGGTATTGACGGTTATGGTATTGAATTGAATAGCGTAGTCAATGGGATGATACGAAACAACACCATCCTTGGAAACTATCGTGGTGTGTCCATCAATTACAACAATGACAACACAGTTGCGAACAACACTATCTCAGGAAACGATTATGGAGTGTACATCTATTGGTCATCTGACAACACAGTTGTGAATAACACCATTTCGGAAAACGACGATGGCATATACCTTCATTTATCCTCGAATACCAAGTTGTCCTCAAACATCTTAGTGAACGATGGTATATTCATTTCTGGTTATCAAGTGGAATATTGGCATCATAACATCACTACAGACAACCTTGTGAATGGAAAACCACTGGGTTATTTCTGGAACTGGACTAGTGGAGTCATTGATTGTACGCAATACGGTCAGATACTCCTTGCAAATTGTTCTGGGGTGACTGTAGAAGATGGTGTTTTCAGCAACACTGTGGGAATTCAACTGGGGCATTCATCATACTGTAATTTGATTAACAACACCATTTCAGGAGTCTATAACGGTATGGACATCATGTACTCCTCAAACAATACAATTGTGAATAACACCGTTTCAGGGAACTCTGGTATTGGTGTGGAACTCTCTTCATCCCCATCCAACACATTGGTGAACAACACCATCTCAGAAAATAATCAACAAGGAGTGCGCCTCGCTTCCTCTTCGTACAACACATTGATGAACAACACCATCTCAGAAAACTATCATGAAGGAGTGAGTCTCAGTTCCTCTTGGTACACCACAATAGCGAACAACACTATCTCGGGGAACTCCACTGATGGCGTGCACGTCTGGTCGTCATCGGAAAACACAATAGCGAACAACACTATCATTGAGAACTATCATGGTATAACCATCTATTACAACTCGGGCACCAACCTCATTTATCTCAACGTATTTGCAGATAACGAAAATGGGAATGCAGATGACGATGGAACTGGCAACCACTGGAACATCACAGGAGTTGGGAACTTCTGGTCAGACTACAATGGAATTGGCGTATATCACATCCTTGGGAGTGTTGGCTCAATAGACTACTACCCCTTCATCTATCCACCTGACAGCGTTGTCACTACAATCACTCCTACTATATTGACCACGACAACAAGTACTGCAACCACAAGTACCGTGATCACAACTACAATCATCACTACCACAACTTCAACTAGCATGACTACTATTGAAACAACAACTGCTCCAACCATGACTACAACCAGTACCACGACAATTACAACTACTGCATATGTTGGGGACACAACTAGTCTTGTATTCATAGTTGTGGGTGGATTTGGGGTGATCATTGTGGTCCTCATCATCATTATGAGGTCTCGTCGAAATCAGTGATAGATTTGACTCGCAGTAATGAGCAAGACCTCACCTCCAACCAACGGTGGATATAGCGTCATCGAAGATACGGTCAAGTTGTTTCATATTCCTCTTGAGGTAGTGCCAGTGATGCCCATTGGGAACTGGACACTTGTTGATGATATGGTACATGAAGAACAAGCATCACTCTTCGATCCAGGTCATATTACACGTCGCAACTCAGAATTGTAATGGGGATATCAGATCGATGAAACAGATGCTGTGCAGACCTATGAGCTGGTGGTGGAATACTCCAAGACTGATGGAATTCTTTCATATCTCTACTTTGAATCTGACTTTGGTGAGGAGGGTTCATACAGAGTTACACTTCAACGAGATAATCCATTAGACCTTTCTATTCTTGTAATTGGTGGAGTTATACTCGGAATTCTTGTCATTATAGTGATTGGCATGAAGTATCGGTCATGAATCATACTTTGGTCGGTATTCGTTTTTTAACCTACATTTGCAATGTTTTTCTTCTGAGGTTCTTCTTTGGGTTTGAATTTAGCAGATGCCACTATGAAGACCATTCCCGATTATGTAAGCGAGTAGCTCGTAATAAACCATTCACTTTCCCTTTGTAGAACTTTGAATCCTTCAAATGTTAAGGATTTCTATTTTCTCAATGATAATTGAATACCAATAGATTGGTGTCAGATATGTATTCACTTTCAATTGGCTACTGAGAGTTCGATTCTCTGCGTCTCTCAACATTCCTCAACCTGACCTGGTCCGCCAGTGGATTCCGGCCAACCTCTTTTACAGACAGCAGACATCCATGCTCTCAGCGTGTTGACCCAACTCAGTAATACGCCATAGATTTTCGTTTGACTCGTTTTGCAGTCATTGGATTCAATCTCAGAAGTTCATCTCCATATTCCTTGTTCCTGACCCGAAGAATGACAGTTTCGAATCCAGGTGAAACATCTAGTACCGATACAACTCGTTCCAGAGATGAAGGACCTCCAATTCTATACATAAGCCAATAACCAATGATCGAACCAACGAAAAGGAAGTACCATATTGGAGCAAGAAGAACATGCACCATGAGACTGAATCCAATATATGCTCCAATCAGAAAGACTGCGATTATGAAGAGGCCGCTGCAGACTCCACCTATTCCTCTGACGCGAGCTAGATCAACAAATGAGAATGCATGCCGTTCACATGTGGGGATTCTGTAG
Source organism: Candidatus Thorarchaeota archaeon (assembly GCA_016840245.1). The sequence goes on along the minus strand of JAEOST010000631.1, from coordinate 234 downwards.
TGAGTAACTGAACCCAGATTAGATACTGGGCGCGAGTCAGACACCACTCTGCTACTTGGAAAGGAACCCGACCGTGAGATCTCTTGTGCTTTCTGTCTGTCTGCCATAGACATAGCTGGGATTGTTCCCTCACCAGTGACTGGCTCAAAGCATACGGGGCATCTGCTAGGGAACTCAATTGCTCTTCCCTTGAGCTCGATTAGATACTCCCTTTCCATCGGTATATCCCACACT
>JAEOST010000630.1 GCA_016840245.1 Candidatus Thorarchaeota archaeon | reverse complement strand
CTGTCTTTATGCTCTTCAGATATTCCTGCCTGAGTGATGTTTTTGAAATACCTACAACTGGCGTTCCAACAGATAATGATTCAAGAATAGAGAGATAACCTGCTGCAAAACATACTGAGCTTCTAGCAATGACCTCAATAGGATCGCTCAAGACTCCATGCATCTTGATATCAATTTCGTAGATCTCTGCAGTATTACGAACTTCCTCCTCAAGACTCCCCTCACCACAGATATGGAGTCTGACAGGACATCTATAATTCTCCTTTAGGATTTTCATTGCCTTCAGATAATGCAGAATACCATTATCCCTCTCCAGTCTTCCAACATATGCAATCTCTTCTCTTGGCTCCGTTCTTATCGCATGTTCATCCACAGCACCATGTGAGATTTCATCACATCTGATTCCATAAAGTGTGGGAATGAATTTTCCAATACCAATAGATCCTTTGACAAATCTATTGGCAATCCTGCGAAGGAACTTGAAGACGAATGGTATTGGATCACGCTCGTAACCATGAAACGTTGCAAATCTCGGAGTCTTTACATTGAACAGAATCAGTGGCAGATACCACATCAGTATTTGTTCGGTACCATGCATATGAACAAGATGATGACCAACCATCTTTCTACGGTGTGAAAGTAACCAGGTGTATACCAAAAGAGGATTCTTCTCCCAGCCATATGGAATCCGTATTATTCGCTCCTGTCCTTTATCCTCAAATCCTGGTAGTCCTTGTTTGTGGCTGGATGTCAAAATTGTCACATCGTGTCCTTGATTGATTAATCTCTCGACCACTTTGTCAACGTGTTTCTCAATTCCACCAATAGCTGGCTTGTATCTCGAAACAACCATGAGGACTCGCGTGTTATCTCTCAACCATTAATACTCCACACACTATTCCCATTCCATCTACTTTAGCTTTCTGCTATCAAGATTTAAGTTGAGCTTCCCTTCAGGTTTTGTAACTCAATGATGGATGCGGTGACAATAGCTTCTGATGATCGAGTCACATTGTTTGGAATCGATCCAAAGACAACACGTATTCTACTGAGTGTCATAGCTATCAATACCATTCCCGTCCTACTGATGCGTGTCTTTGGAATTTTCATGTATTCATTCTTTATCATATTCTTCCTCTGGGTTGGTATCTATCTAGTTAGTCTTGGATTTCTACTATCGCTTCCTTGGCTTCGTACCAATCAGAAGACACCAGTGAGAATCGTTCTTCTTGCTATTGTTGTGGCCCTCATTACGCGTCTTGTCTTTTTGGGCATGGATACAACTCTCTCAATAGACACACTCTGGTACCTTGATTTCGGTACATTTATGAAAATGGGGAATCTACCCTATCGCGACTTCTACTTCCCCTACTCACCCCTCTTTGCTTACCCAATCTATGCACTCTCTATTGTGTTTCCATCACCTGATGCATTTAGACTTCTGGCGGTATTCTGTGATGTGGGTGTTCTCTTCCTAATCTGGAAAATCATGGAGGGACGAGTGAAAGCAACACGGACTTATGTCGCACTCTTTGCATATGCATTACTTCCAATTGCGGTTATTGAATCCGGTTGGAATGGTCATTTTGAATCATTGGCTAACCTGTTACTCTTAGCATCTATCTATCTGATTCTCAATCGTCACAGTTTATCCGGAGGTCTTTTACTTGGTGCTGCCACTGCGACCAAACTTTATCCCGGACTCTTTCTTCCCCTTCTATTGATTGTCCTGAAAGACACCAAGAGTCGTATCGTGTTGATTGTTTCAGCTATTTCGGGATATGTTCTCGTTGGTTTACCTATCATGGTTCCGCTCTGGCTCTCGGGACATGTGTCATTACCAATCTATGTGCCTCCTCCCATTCCATTCAACCAGGTCACCAGAATCATTGGCGATATTGGTATTGACCTCTCAATTCTACTAATTCCACTATTAGCAATGACAGATGCCAGACAACGAATTGAGAGTGACAGGCCATCCACACGGTCCCTTCCAAGAATTTCTACAGGGACTGTGTACAATCTCCTTACTCTCCTCTTAGGACTAATGATTACACTCATGGGTGCCTACATTGCAATTGTACCATTTCTCCCGTGGAATGTAGAATACTACTGGAGATTTCCCTTAGATCTCGCACTGATTCGTGGAATGATTATAGTGGGACTAGGTGTGTTTCTGGTTATGGTTGCTGGTGAACGTTGGACTAGCTTCAGAAAGGAGAAGATATCTCGGTTTGATATTTTCGTTCTCGGTTCCTGTCTTCTTTTATTTACGGTCATATCTGGCATAATGCTTACTGACTATTATGGCTGGTACCTGATGTGGATTGCACCACTAGTACTGGTGATGCGAGACCGTCGAGTCATGATGGTCCTTCTTGTGGGAGTTCTTGTCATCTATCCGACCTATGCATACGACAACTTTGTTGGACTAGGATATAATGAGGACCAGTCTTGGGGTGAGGACTTCTCCGATATCACATCGTTGATTGGATGGTCATACACAGTCGACCTCTCTAGTGCGACCGGAATCAGTCATTCTGACATTGACTTT
>JAEOST010000629.1 GCA_016840245.1 Candidatus Thorarchaeota archaeon | reverse complement strand
TCGAGCCTCTTCATAGCCACATGCTTCCAGTCCTCTGCTCAGCTCAAAGAGAGTAAAGGTGTCACCTAATCCTGCAGTTGCTCTTGCCTGACTGATACAACGGTATTTCCTCGGAAGTGCACTTTCAACAGGGATACGATACTCCTTCAGCAGCGCTCCATCAAGATGGTCATCAAAGACTTCATTGATTTGCTTAGTTGTTCCATCGTCTCTGAATTCTGTGGGAGGTTCTTCCATCTGTTCGTCAAGCATCAATCCAATCTCCCTAGTAAACAGGAGCATCTTTGCCTCATGGACCATTGACGGGGAGGTCATGGTGACAAATGCGCAGATGAGGTTCCTTGTAGGTCCAGCTCGTATGATGTCTGAGATGGGAGTGAGATGCCATTCTCTATCAGCCCCATTGCTCTCAAACTCGGATCGGAAGTGAGTGACAGCTGTAACAAATGCAGACAACATACCTTCTTCGAATCCACCCTTGAGAATCTTGGAGTAGAATGGCAGACCGCTATTCTTGTGTAGAATGAGTACTCCGAGAAGATTGTTCGCATCATCAAATGTGGATTTTATATCTAGTGCAGCTCTACGAATCTTTGCGCTACGTTTCCGTGTAATAACTATTGAAACAAGTGATATGACAAAGAGAGTAGAAATTGCAGAAATTGGAATGCCATAATTCAGCCAGAGTCTTTGGAAAATGGGTAGAGGATACATCTCAGGCTCAATGTTCACAGGATCTAAGTGAAAGTTCGGTTTGTCAACAGTAATTACAACAACCACATCTTCTGATTCACGCCATGCTGCTGCATCTATTACACCTGAATAGACTCCGTCATCACTATGGGTAAGGTCCCAATCACCTATGCGTGTTTCATCTACCAAGAGCGTAGCTGTTACAAGAGCATCAGTTACTGGCTCATTTGTATCTTCCACAAGAAGGGTAACGCTAATGGAATAGACACCACCCTCTTCCCATATGAGACTTACATCTGTGGACATTGCTAGTGGTCTCTCATCGACCTCGAATGATAGAGTACTCGATTGAGTCTCAAACCCATCTTTTGTAAAATCGAAATAGATTGAGTAAGGTCCGTAATCGAGGGGAGTGAAGCTGACATTGTATATGCCAGAACTAATTTCGGAAATTATGATCCAATCAGATCCACGTCCACTGGGTATAAGGGTCGCACCTTCAATCCCAGTACTGTTGCTTTCATGCTCAAACGAGAATGAAACAGTATATGATCTGCCGTAATAACATGTGAATGAATCAATCTCATTGACAACAGTCTCGACTTCAAGTACTCTGAAATCTAAATGAATGGTATCACTTGAATGGCCTTCTTTACTTGCACTAATTGTGATCTCCCAGATAGACACTTCTTCACCTGAGAGGATAATAACATAATATCCGTCTACAGATTCAACCAATACATTGAGCCCTTCACCGTCAATGACAGTGACGACTATTTCAGCACCAGTGATGTTAGCTATAGATTCTCCAAAGTAATCCAGTTCATTATAGAAGACTCGCAATTCAAGAGATTCACCGAAATACGCAGAATACTCTGACAGTTGTGTTTCGAGAACCAAGTTGGTCGGAACCAGAGTTACTGATAATGTGAGGGCAGCCGTCGCATCCAGATGATTGGATGCACTTGCTCTAAATCGGAGTTGGTATTCGTTCACCTCAGTTGTTGAGATGTTCATGCTATATTGGCCGTTTCCAATTTCGACAACATCAGAGAACACTAACCCAGATGGAGGAGAGATCACTGATATTGTAGCTCCAGATATTCCATCTGAAGTTTCATTGGTGAAGGTAAAAGTGACAGTGGTATTGTCTCCAACGGCTATAATTTCTGAGGATATTTCAATAGTTAGAAGACTGCCTATTACCGGAGATGTAAGTGTGAAAAACAACAATTGAGTTTCATATTTGAAGAGAGAAACCGCGAATTCTATTGTATATATCCCTGTAATTGCAGGAGTAAAGACAATCGTATAGTTACCATTGCCATGATCTGTCAAAGAATCGTTTGTCAAACCCACACTAGGAGAAATGCTGGTGATATCGACAAATGCTCCTGAAAGCCCATGACCTGTTTCATTTGTAAACTCAATGACAAGACTATATGATTGACCTAAATGTATTGAGCCTGATGAACCATTATGAGAAGTCAACACAGACGTGTACAGACTAACTAAGAACGAATATGCAGCTGTTGCATCTAGATGGTTGGTTGCATTTGCTCTAAACCGCAACTGATATGCACCACCAGCTGTAGGAGTGATTGTGTACTTGTACAGACCACCACCCAATTCTACAAATGGGGGAATTGAAAGTCCAGAAGGTGGATCAATAATGGAAATGTTTGCACTTTCTATACCCGCTCCATCTTCATTTGTGAGATTGAGTGTGATATATAGCGGGTCACCAACTGCAACTAGATCAGCAGAAGCATTGACAGTCAATTGCGTTCCAATTACAGTTGCGGTTAAGGTGAAAGAGATCAGTTGTGTTTCGTGATTTTGCATTTCAGCTTCGAAGAGTAATGTGAATACTCCGGTCTGCTCAGGAGTCAAGTTGACTGAATAGTAACCATTCCCCTCATCTATAATTGAGTCGTTCAAAAGACCGGTACTTGGCACAATATTGACAATAGACACATTTGCACCATTGAGTCCATATGCGCTTGTATTCTCGTAAAGTAAGACATAGCGGTATGATTGGCCGTAACTTATGGCCGCAGCTGTCCCGTTTGGAGAGGAGATTTGAGACCCATATTCTCCAACTAATAGAATCAATGTGTCATCTGCACTCTC
>JAEOST010000628.1 GCA_016840245.1 Candidatus Thorarchaeota archaeon | reverse complement strand
GATAGTATACTACTCATTCGTATGGCATCGCCCGTAGTTTCTTCCTTGGTCTACCCATGAGCAACACAAATAAGGCATGTATACAAATTCCATCCAATCTCATCTAGTTATAGAGAGTGAATCCTGATGGCTGACAAGGCAGAGAACGCAAAGACCTTTGGGCAACTTCTTGCACAGGCTTGGGAGAATACCCCCTCCTTCATATGCAGCAACGATGACTACATTTACTGCCTTTACCCAACCGACGATAGTAAGGTCGCGTGGATTGAGGCATCGATAACATTTCCGGATGGATCTATTGACAAGAAGGAGATACCTCCTAACACAGCAATCGCACTCCTCATTGAGGAGCTGAAAGTGCTTCCAACGTATGGCGCGGATGCAATAGTCACTTCCAAGGCTAAACTTGATGCAGCGGCGGCGAAATTAGGTAGTCTTCTATGATTTCAGTTTAAGTGTAAACTTGATTGAATGTAGTGTCTAATAGTACCCTTGGGGGTGAACTGGAATTTGGAAGAACGGTCGTTTCGGTGTCCATCCTGTGAACGAGAGATAGATGGTGGTCCATATTGCAGATTCTGTGGCAGTTCAGTTGAGACTGATTTGGATTCACCTCTCGGAGATGTCATGGTTGAGCAGCCTCTAGAAGAAACAGCTCCTGTCGTTGATTTTGGAATTGTCCTCTCAGGTGTTGACATGTCCCTACTGGGACCAGTCTTGGCTCGTATTGAGTTGGGAATAATCAACAGCGAGCTTGAGGAAATTATCGAGCAGAGTCGAGCTACACGTCATGCCCTCTCTCTGCAGAAGGCCGACAAACAGATTTTAGCAGCCCGTGCAGAGGACCTCAAAGATTCTCTTGATGACTTAAAATCGCGACGAAAAGATTTGGAACGTGTTCACAGTTCTCTAGTGATAGAAGAAGCAGTGGACAAATTAGAATCTATGAAACAGAAGCTGACAAAGCTTGAAGAGATTAAGGGCACACTTGATCGAGACGTCTTCAAAGAACAACACCAGAAGATCACGTCGGAAATCAAGCGACTCAAATCAAGGGCCAAGGATGAACTTAAGCGTCTTCAGAGATGGCTAAAGGAAATTAAAAGAGCGGAGAAGGATCTCCGGAAAGCCTCGAGTAAGATTGAGGCACGTTACAAGATAGGCGACATTTCCAAGTCAGCCTACGAACTCTCTATGTTTGAGAATAGGCGGCAATCTGCTATCCTGGAACGAACACGACTAGAACTTGATGAGATAACCACTAACACAAAGAAAAGTATAACCTAATCTTAGGAGAAACCAGTAATGCAATCCCAACTTCAGGAATGCACACCCACTTGCAAGAAATTCAGGTGTGATAGGAACCCTTCATCTCTCGCGATTCGAAAATCAGGGGGCAGGGAGACTATCTGGTGCAATTGGGTGGATGATGAATGTGATGGTCCTTACTGCAAATTTGGAATTTGTTTGGATCGTAAAATGAGTGACAATATGAAATGCAGACAGACACCGCAAGCTCAGACTGAGCGGCGTGATGAACGTATGGATGACTTTGTAGACCCAGGTTACATACCAGAGAAATATTCTAAGAAACTACGCGGAAAAACCTAGATGGGAAGATTACGTCCCACAACCTCTATAAGCAACACATGACGGAGTCCACATTACAAGGTGGATTTAAGTTGCTGGAAGAAGTACGGCCAGAGATGCGGGCGTTGATTTATTTCATGATAGGTATGTCTCTCCTTGGAATTGGTATCATATTAGGTCAAACCGCTTTTGCCCTGGGCTTTTTAGGCCCTCCCTGAATAATACTCATGTTATGCTGAGTGATATGCTTGAAGACTCTTGATGAGATAGTTATTCTATTGAATAATTTTGATGGGATTTCACGCAAGTATGTGCTACCTGGAATTATCAGAAAACTGCGTGAGTCTTCATTTAATGGGAATCAACCTCATTCATTGGGGGAGGACTCCGCGGCGATTAAGACTGAAAGTGATGAAGTAATACTTCTCACGACGGATGCGATTGTTGAACAACTATGTCTAGCTCACCCACGCTCAGCAGGCTTCAATGCAGTTTTGGCTAACGTTATGGATATCTATGCTGCGGGTGGCGTTCCAACCTCTTTCGCTGTGGCATTATCTTATTCGGACCCAAAGGTTGGTGAGATGTTGCTGCAGGGCTTGATTGATGGTTCTCATACATTTCGAATCCCTGTTGCCCGAGGGCACACAAATCCCCAGTCTGAATCAACCTACGTTGTCGGTTCTGCTACAGGTACTGTGAAAAGAGACCACCTTCTTACGGCGGGTGGTGCTCAGTCTGGAGATTCTTTGGTTCTTCTATTTGACCAATCTGGTAAACGTGGGTCAAGTTACAAACTTGGTTGGGACTCTGTGACAGACCGGAGCTCTGATGATGTCGTAGGCCGGTTATCTACAATGAACGAACTTGCTGAGAATGGGATATTGAACGCAGCGAAGGATGTTTCTGTTGCAGGGATTATTGGTACTGCTGGGATGATGCTGGAATTTTCAGGGATGGGTGGTGTTGTTGAGATCGATCAGATTGACTTAGCACGACCAAAGCAGATTTCCCTTGATGATTGGTTACGTATGTTCATCTCACTGGGATTTCTGGTGTCTTTAGACCCAACTCACCTATCACAACTCTCTCAGATTGTAGAGGATCATGGGATGACTGCTATCAGGATAGGGCAGGTTGATGCCATCAGTTCACTACGTCTGAGATGGGGTAGCGATGAGCGAGTTATGTTCGATTTTTCAAAAGGTCCACTGCTAACTCCTAGGGGGACTCCATGAATAGCAGAGGCCGTCATAGTTATAATGGGCACATTAACGGCTATCAGTGAAGTGTGAAAGTTGTCAACTACAAAGAAGACCTGTAGCATTGTTGGCTGCGAAAAACCATCTAAGAGATCATTTGCCACCGTGAGAATAGGTGAGAGTTTGGCGAAGTCCGGTTTGAAGTTGAAGGACGCACGTGCACGCAAGACCTATCTCTGTGCTGATCATTGGAAGAAGACAAAGAAGGCCTTCAAGAAGGAGACCAAACCCGAACGTCTCCGATGGGGTCATTAGGACCTATGTCTTATACCTAATGTCACTGTACACTGTTCTCAAGGGAGGTTTGACAATGACCAATGAGAACGATAGAATTGACCGTCTCATAGCTAACTGGAAACTATGGTTGGAGGATGATGGGGACTATGTATTTGGCCCCGGAGCCTATGCAATCCTCAAGAGTATACGAGATACTGGAACTATATCTGCAGGGGCAAAAGCAGTTGGTATGTCATATCGATATGCCTGGGGCGTAATCAAGAAGATTGAGGTGAAGTTGGGAATCAAGCTTCTTGCGACCTACAAGGGTGGTAATGTTGGAGGCGGTGGAGCAACGGTGACAGAAGCTGGTCTCCGACTCATTAAGATGTACCACTCAATACGTGAGGCTTTTGAGCAAGTCACTGAGAAATTCAGATAGAACCTTACACCCATTTTTGATTCTTTTCCGGTTCATTTGAGAACCTGCTTGAATGAATATCAGTGCGTTTAACCGAATCTTATCTGAATGGCATTATTCGGACAATGGCTCTTGCAGTCCAAGCACATAATGCAGTCTGGACTATGCATGTGTTTGTATGGAAACTTACGAATCTGGATATTCATTGGGCACACAACTTCACAGACGTTGCAAGTATCTGGTGTACAGCGGGCTGGATTGCGACCAATCCCTATCAGTGCATCGCGTGAGAAGATGCTATAGAGCCACCCGGCTGGACAGAGCCAACGACAGAACCACCTCGGGAACCAGAATGATACTACAACGATTATTCCGATGAAAGCGAGTTGCAACCAGAATACTGGACTCCATCCCCAGATTACCCATAGATTTTCAAATCCAGAAGGCCAGATTTGATTGGTTGTTTCAAAGAAGACAATATTAGCCGGATTCCATGGAGTAAAGGCTGAGTCAGCAAAAGGACCTAGGGCTGCCACCAAGTTGGCTTCAGTTCCTAGAAGTTTGCTTATACCTACCCAGGCTGCAAGGAAGAATACTATGATGAAGAGGTATAACTTCACTCTTCGCATCTCATTTTCAGTATTTGGAGATGGACGTACCTTAGAGCGATTTGGTAGAGTTGCAAAGTCTTGTATTGTTCCTATTGGACAAATCCAACCGCATGCAGACCTACCTAGAATTGTAAGAATGATAATCATTGCACCCAGAGTGAAGAATGGAAATATCGCACTTGTCAACTCTCGCTGGAGTGTATCGAACGAACCTGCTAATACAGCTGCAGGTGCTTCAAGAGGTGCGATGATGGGTAGAGTAGGAAGATAACGACTGAATTCAGTCCAGAATCCAAGAATGACATCTCCGCCGAACCAGGCTGTAAATATGTATCCATTTATTCCAAGTAAGAATGCTATCTGAACAACTCGTCTTAGCATTCGAATATTGAGGACGTAACCAAGGATGGCCTTTAGACTCCTGCCCTCCTTGGGAGCCTTCTCCTCAATCTTTTGAGGTTCCTCTTCTGGAACTGGCTCGGTTTCCTCGGTAACTATTGTTTCAGACGTTTCGGCATCCTCTGCCATTACATTCAGACCTCGTCTGGGGCGGTAATAACGGCGAAGACTTGAGTCATCATTAAAAACATTGTGTTGAGTTGTTTACTTTCAGATGATGATTTGCGAGAACACTATCACTAGATTGCCCTCGGTAATCTGGACTTGCAATGTATAGGTCCCTGCATCATTTGGTGCTATGATTGAGATGGGATGCATATAACTCTCCGACCAACTCGTAGCTTGCTGTCCTTCTGGTTGATATGTTACTGTCAATGTATCTCCAATGGCTGAGACCGTTACCGAGGATGGAACATTGATCTCTGTAGTGATCCCCGTTGAGTTACCATTATCCACTATGTCTACATAGTCATGTACGTGCCCTGCAAAGGTTTCAGCCATCTGAAGTTGCGACGTACTATTCATAGCGTTTATTGAGTACATCAGGATTGGAATGCCTACTAATACTGCTGCAGAGAGACCTACTGCGATGAGCAACATTTTCTCAAGAGATCTTGAAACCATACAATGGTGTTGTGTAAAGCTCCCAATAAACCACACGTCAATATCTCATCTGTGACCAAAATTATAACATCAATGATACACAGATGAACACAGGCTCTCAATATGGAAAAACTCGTTCCGCTGCATATTGGTCTGATGGGTCATATCGATCATGGAAAGACTGCATTAGCAAGGGTACTGAGTGAGAAGGTGTCTACTGCCGGACTTGATAAACACCCTCAATCAAAAAGACGGGGGATAACAATCGATCTTGGCTTCACCATGTTTACTCTTGACGACAAACTGGTGACTCTTGTTGACGCTCCTGGACATGCAGACCTTATACGAAGTGTTGTGGCTGGAGCAAATATCATTGATGCTGCGATTCTAACTGTAGCAGCAGATGAGGGTCCTATGGTTCAGACTGGAGAACACATTGTAGTTCTAAAGGCTATAGATATTGAAACTGTTATTGTAGCCATCACAAAAATTGACCTAGTTTCTGAGGAGAATGCAGCTCTAGTTGAGAAGCAGATGAACGCAATAATGGCTGATGCGGGCTTTGACAATGTCCATTATGTCAGGGTCTCTGTTCATGAGGAGCAGGGAATTGATAGATTGCGAGATCTCATTCGGCTAGTAAAGCCCGGTAAGCGAGATGCAAGTAAAGCACTGCTTCTCCCAATTGATCATGCCTTTTCAGCAAAGGGGCATGGAACAGTTGTCACAGGAACTGTCCTTGAGGGGTCATTAAAGATGGGAGATGTTGTAACGGCTATGCCCATTGACAAACAATCCCGTGTGAGATCAATTCAAGTCTTTGGCGAGTCAAGAGAACAAGCGAGTGCTGGTGATAGGATAGGGGTCAATATCCCTGATATTGATTATCAGCAACTACATCGTGGAGTATATCTCTCCAAAGGCAATCTAATGACCTCGTCGAATAGAGTCTATGCACACCTTGTTCTAAATAGACTCTACCAAGGACGAATAACGAAAAAGATGATTGTTACAGCCACCATTGGGATGCCTACTGCTACAGCAGAACTTATTCCATTTGATACAGTCAATAGCCAATCGATCATCATGGATGAGGTAACGGATCTTGAATTCGACTGTGCAATTCTGCTTCAGCGTGATCTAGCTGTAAATGCCGGAATGCGCGTAATTCTGATGCGGACTGACCTTCCTCCAACTTCAATGCGTATCATAGCTACTGGCAAAGTTACATCAGTTCCAGAAATGGTTCTTCTCTATAAAAAGCGAAAACGAATTGGGAAGATATATCGCATTCGTGAAGATGATGTACTTGTGGAGGGACTTGCTTCAAGTAAACAGGTTGCAGAAACCCTGCTGGGAGCATCAGTAGTGACATCTGGAGGAGTCAGTGGTATTTTAGCACAACCATTTGGAACCAGAGGAGTGATATCTGCTGTTTTCAATAGGAATGTATCCTTGGATGAACCTGTTGTGTATGAACGTTTAGTTGAGGAGGAATTTTAGTTTGGACATTGAACGAAAACTCATAGACTTGCTCCCTGAGAATATGGCAGAACGTGGTCGAATTACAATTGACACAACGTTAGCTCCAATACGTGACCTCATGCATCGAAGACAATTTCCTGAGGATGCTTTTTCAGAACAACAGGTTGAACTCCTTCTGCAACTACTCTCATCACTAGACACAGACAAAGACCCAAAGGCGGCTCGAGTGGGAGAGAGGGAGGCTCGGGTCATATCTCCCCTACTCAGTAGGCTCTCAGCTGGTTTCAATCATGGTGTTGGTCGCAGTGGACACCTGACCGCCCCTCAACCAAAGGCCCCAGGAGCATCTCTGATGCAATTATTAGCCAATCAGGTTGCCACCAATGCGATTCGAAAACTAGGACTAAGTAATATCAAAGATGGATTGGTTACACCTCTCTCAACTGGAATGACTATATCTCTGACTCTGAGTGCACTAAGACAGCTTCATGGGATTAAGAGTGTCATCTATCCTCGAGTGGATCACGCATCACCGAAGAGAGCAATTGCCTTGTCTGGCCTTGAAGAGGTATCAGCCCCAACAATTCTTATTGATGATCGTGTCGAAGCTGACCTTGGATTTATTGAGGATTACCTGAAGAAGAACGACCATTGTGCTGTGTTGGGAACAACCACATTCTTTCCACCACGTGTTTCGGATCCCATTAAGAGGATCGCAAGACTAT
>JAEOST010000627.1 GCA_016840245.1 Candidatus Thorarchaeota archaeon | reverse complement strand
TTCTGTCATGATCTGCGAATCTTCAAATCCAACCTGTGCTGAATCAGAGTAAGCCATCCATCTTCTCCCAGATGGTGTTACAGCCTCGAATTTTGTTGACTCAAAACCATACAATCTTCCATGTTTGCCAAACACAGTCAACGCACCAATTACAAACTTGCCCTTTTCCTCATCCCTCGATCTCACAAATCTGAATCCTGCAACGCTATCAACGCCTGATGGACCTAGGTCGGACTGTCGCAATACCCAAGCAACACCTCCGATCTTTCCATATACCCCTAATGCTAGTCCCTGAACCGCAAATGAAAAACTGTCAGAATCAACTGTTGCGAGAATCCCTCTACTCTCCCCAGATTGGTGATAGGAAAGATATTGGGTTGGAACTCCCATCCTTATACAAGACCTCTTTGTCAATATGCGATGTCCAAGATCCCTTATTGACACATGATCGGGTCCTGGCCAGATAACGATTGTTCGTAAACGACTCCTACTGCCCAATCTTGCATTAGGTAGCAGATTGCGTACAAGAGTGTCTGCATGCGCGGTTGTGAGTGATTCAGGGAATGGTGAGTCTATGAAATCGACCTCAGTTTTAGTTATTCGATACTCTCTTTGTAGATTCAATGAGAGTCTATCTGTAATCATCTGTAATCTCTGACGATGCTCATCTTCTTCATGGCAAAAGACTACCATCCTAATCTCATTGAATGGCCTACCACCTCCATTCCAATCGAACGGACCAAAGTTTGATAGACCATCAAGTGGATACTGAACAGACTCTCCCTGAGGTGTGAACATAAGTGATGGTTCATCAAATCGATTCACCACTGGACTAAGCATGAAACTGCTTTCTATTCTACTTACCATTATGAATCACCATTCGAATGTAATTGGACTCGATGGAATTACAGTCTTGAGCCCACCAATATACACAGGAAGACCTTCCTGCGGGATTAGCAGTGATATCATTTCATTTAATCGCAGCCTTCTTGATACAATATCTATGGGTCCTGACTCCTCCGGGTCTTGAATTAAACCAATGGTCACACCATAGCGGTGGGTGTCTACACGATGAATTCGGATATTGAGTGACTCCATGAGGTTTTGGAACCGGGCTTCTATCCCTCCACCTTTGAAATGCTTCAATTTTGGGCGTTTTGGTGAGAACATTGACAATGCGATAATCTGTGCTTGAGAGAGAAGTTTTGGCATCTCCACAAGCCAAACTTCATTGTCAGTTTTAAAAAGACCGTGGTGAACAGAGTCGTAGGACTCTAGTTGAGAGTCAATAACTTCTCTCATTTTTTCCTCCAGAGGAGAATTGGATATCGGGATAAACCACAGTTCTCCCTTATTGAATGCATGTAGATACCCTGCATACCCGATAGCATATTTTCCTATCTTATAGGCAGGGGTATCAGTTTTGTACTTTGGTTCACTGACCCTCAAACCCTGCAAATGATTGAGTTCATCTCCCTCGACCAAATAGAAATTTGTACATATCTTCAATACTTACTACAACTCTCCCCTGTCGGAAAGCAACCGGTCCTATCGATGAATGATGTACTTTTTGCTAATCAGTCTTTCCACTTTTGATGGTTAAGTTGGTTACAAAATGTTGATTAACTTTGAGTTGGCAATTTGACCGGTGATGATAGTGGGGACTACTGCGCATGGTGAAAAACCAAATGGACCAATGTCATACCTGCAGAAGATTTACTACGCGACACGCTCCTTTGAGGCGATTTGTGTAGTTAGTGCCACATTACTTGTAGCCTTCAACTACAATGATGTGCTACTCTTACTTGTTCTTCTAATCCTTGGTATCTTGTTTGCAGTTGTGAGTTTCTCAGCCAATGAACGTCGTGAAAGAAATCCATGGCTTGACTATACACTCTATGTTCAGAGGAAACTCAGAGGCATTGAATACTTCAAAAACCAAGCTGAGAGAGCCGTAAGTCCAAGCTATCAGCAGACAATGTTAAAGGCATACTACCGTGGTGTTAGATGGCTTATTGATGACCTCAGACAGCTCAAGATTATTGCTTTATCTAGGAATGAAGCTGATGTAGCTGACGAACTACAAGATCAAATTGTGGAATTTGAAGAGATTCATGCAAAGAAACACAAGTCGGAGTATTGACCACACTTGCTGATTCAAGAAAGAGCACCTCATGGAAGAAGATACAATTCTTAGACTCTTCTCGCTGCCTGATATAGTGAAGGTAACCGTTCTCTCCAACTTTCAAGTCCATTAGGTGACTCCGGATATTCAGCATAGATTGCCCTCATCTGTGTCATCAGTTTGGACACCACTGACACCCTCCGTAGGAACGATACATTTCCAAGTCCTGAGAGCAGACGTTTAAACTTCTCACTTCT
>JAEOST010000626.1 GCA_016840245.1 Candidatus Thorarchaeota archaeon | reverse complement strand
AAGATGCTGTAGGGGTGTAGACAATGCAACTAGTCGTACAATATACTTCGGAACTACTGATGGCAATTGGCCTATTTTTAGGCGCAATATTGCTTACCAGATTTACAATGAATCGAGTCAAGAACCTCCCTCCAGAAGAAAAGTCTCTTGGACGCCCCCTGTGGGTGGCGACAATCAGTATCTTCTTCTTAGGAATAGCCTCCGCATTCAATTTTCTATTTGAGAGTGGAATTGCAGAGCTAGAGATTGTTTTGTTAATAACCGCAACTCTTGGTTCCGGACTTCTACTGTTTTCTGCTATTATGATTCTGGGGTCGAAAAGACTCTTGGCAATACCTGTCGTATTGATAGTCGCAATAGCTGTGTTCATTTCCATAGGAAATGTGATTGGAAGTCTCCCTTTTGGTGTCACTGCGGAGGATTTGTCCAGTCTTATTGGTTTGAGTCTATTTAGTATCCCATTTGTACTCTTTACATATCTGACATATTCTACAAGGAGAATCACAAGCTTTGCTTTGGCTGTTGTTTCAATTACATATCCACTGCTTGCATTTCTTTCGACCTCCACATCACCTGAGATCGTAGCTTCCGTCCTTGCTCTGAGGCTTTATGGTCCTGCGTTACTGATTACCGCTATGGTTCTACCAGAATCAAAAATTGGCGTTGAACTGATTGCATACTCATTCACAATCAGTTCGTTGTTCTATTTCATGTCATATCTGCTTGTTTCAACAGTGGTTGGAGATCCAGCATTATTGTTCTCCGTAACAAGCATTGCACTGGCATCAATCCTGGCCATTGGAACAGCCGCCTACACAATAACCCGATGGCGACAGAGTAGGAATCCTGCCACACTCACGATTGGAGTGTACTTCATAGTCGGAGGATTCTCATTCTTGACAGTCGCGTTGAATGATATTGAGTTCATTGGGGGTCTCAATGCAGAGTACTTTGCCTTGACACTTGGTATTCTTGCTCCTATGGTACTCAATCTGAGCTCAATCGTGGCTTTGGACTGGAAACGTGCTATACTTCTCCCGGTTCTAATCTTTGCAGCTCCATTCTTCATAATCCTGTTGGGATGGACAGCTCAGCCTATGCTTGATCCTAATGCTCTACCCTATCGCAGTGTTGTGATGGCAATAACAGGTATCCTTCAGTCTGTAATCCCCCTTGCCTTGTACGGGATGCTCTGGAGGAGAATGAGTAAAGCCGATGCTCCAGGTCGCAGTCGAGCACTGTTCCTGATGCTGGGTATTGTATTCCTCATCTTTGGAACCGCTGGTGGAAGTGCAGTAACTCCAATCTCATCTACACTCATCCTCGGTGCTTTCGTGATTTGGTGGCTGGGCATCACTGGTCGTGCTGACCGACTACTCAAGACTACAGCATAGAGGTGTAACAAGATGGCAGGAAGATTACCAATCTACAAAACTGTACTCGTAGGCGAGGGTGGTGTTGGGAAGACCAGTATCACACTCCGTTACACTGAGGACCGGTTCGATGATGAGATGAAGATGACCATTGGTGTCAACTTTGCATCAAAGAAGATGGTCATAGAGGACGCCAATGTCACACTAATGCTCTGGGATCTTGGGGGACAACCAAGGTTTCGAGATGTCATTACAGACTATTTCAAGGGTGCAAGGATAGCGATTGCAGTTTACGACGCGACGAGATCCTTTTCCCTACAACGACTCACTGACTGGCTTGACCGAGTAAAGGAGAATGCTCCTGATTGTCAGATCCTGTTCGTAGGTAATAAGATAGACGAGCGTGAGAATGGCAGTGGTGTCACTCTTGAAGATGAGACTCTTGCTGAAATGGCAAGTAAATACAACGCACAGTGCATGGAGGTCTCTGCGAAGAGCGGTGAAGGCGTCAATGAGATGTTCGAAGCTGCAGCAAAGGTCGTACTAGCAAAACATGCTTCATTACTTGGCAACTAGTTACTACATCCATTCAATCGGGCAGTCCTCGGGGGCTGCCCACCCTCCTTTTCTTCTTCATCATTCTAATTGATACAATAGAAGACAAGATGATGAAAATAGAAAGAACTGTAGTGGGCAGCCAAAGCTACCCACCCAGTTTCTCTGATTATCCTACTCTTCCTTTCGAAGATAGAACTTGGCAAAGCCCTTTCTTGTGATGAGTGGAAGAAGTATAATCGCTAGGACAATGATCAATGCTGTACCAACAGCTGTGTAGTAGACGAGTGGAACTGCCATCTGAATTGTTGAAATTCCAAAGCTCGCCCAGACAACAACTAGACCATATGCTGCATCACGACGAATGACCAGCATAAGCATGGCAAGAACAAGGGCGACAATGATCACTAGTGCAGTCCAGAGTTCTTGTGTTGCAATGGGAATCCCTGGAATGACAACATTGAGCACGGAAGCGATGTTTGCAATAACAGCTAGTGAAACCCATCCTGCGTACACACTGATTGGTAGGTGCACTACAAGCTTCTGCTTCAGTGGAACATTGACCTTACCTATCTCTAGCTTAATGTAAGTGTACAGCATGAGAACTAGGAAGAGTCCAATCAGGATTGGTGTGAAGACATAGAGTCCTGTTGCATTGTAAGCATAGTGGAACAGTATCAACCATGAGGTGTTGATCAACCCACCGACAACAAAGAACATTACAGTAGTTTTCAGATATGATGCCTCTCTCTGACTCGGGAGCGCCTGATAGATCATGAAGATAATCAGCAATGTGTAGATTACACTCCAAATCGAAAAGACCCAACCTGGTGGTGTGAACAGACTGGGGTAGAAATCCGAAACGTCTTTGGAAGTCACTCCATTCACAGGAATGATCTCAACAACTGCATTGACGATTATTGTTGCAATAATAGCGAGAATGTTTAAAATTTGAAGGATTTTTGGATTATTACTCAATTCATCTCCTCAAATCGGGTTACTAAATCACACATATATAATTAACTATTGTTACTCTTTTGCAGGAATTTGACTGAGGCGATTTCAATTTGAAATGACAATCAAGAACATGAAATAGAAAGAACTGTAGTGGGCAGCCATAGCTGCCCAACTTCTTTTGCCTAAAAGAAATTCGTTGTTGATGTTGATCATGCCATGGCAAATCGAGGACATTTGTCCTTTGTTATACCAGGAGTCTCGCAAGGCTTTTGCATACCTTGGTAGAACTTGAAACCATCAACACCGCATGTT
>JAEOST010000625.1 GCA_016840245.1 Candidatus Thorarchaeota archaeon | reverse complement strand
TGAACACACTTGTTGATAGCCTCGCCACCCTCAACCGATTCTACCTCCTTCGCGAAGTCTGAGGATGGAGTGTGGCTCTTTTGTTTTTCAGTTTCTTCAGCTGCCATAACTCACACCTACCTAGGCTTAGCCTCTACCTCCGATTCCGCAGCAACACTTCCAACAGGCGCTTCGCCCTTCTCTGCAACCATCTCTCCGAGAATGATTGTTGCTCGCATTGCTGCTGCACTTCCTGCCGTTACTGAGTCAGGAATATCCTTGGGTCCATCTGCACATCCGCAGACATAGACTCCGTCCTTGCTTGTATCAACAGGTGCGACTAATTCATCACGTACGTCAATGTATCCCTCTTCTGAGAGGTCGAGACCTAGCTCATCAGCAAGTTGAGCCATGTCGTCAGTTGGGACTAATCCAGGACTAATCACTAGAAGATCATGCTTAATCGTCATCAATTCACCAGTTTCGGTGTCCTCAACTAATACATCAAGATCTCCATTACTTGCGTCTTCAGAAACCTCTGCCACCCTACCTCGGACGAAGTTTACACCGAAGCGGGTATCAGCCATCTGATAGAACTCTTCGAATCCTTTTCCGAAGGCTCTGATGTCTGCATAGTACATTGAGACTTCAACTTCAGGATCGTGCTCTTTTGCCATGACCGCATTTTTGATTCCGTACATGCAACAGACTCTGCTACAGTTTGGAACACCCATCTGTGTATCTCGAGCACCCACACACTGGACAAACCCAATGTTCTTCGGCATCATTCCGTCACTGAATCGAATGAGATTCCCAAGTGTTGGACCTGCTGCGTTGATGAGTCGCTCGTACTCCATTGCGGTAATGACGTTCGGGAACTGTCCATATCCGAGTCGTCTGTACCTACTGACGTCGAACAGTTTGTATCCTGTAGCGACTACAATGGCACCAACGTTCAGATCCATTTTCTGTTCCTTCATCGAATGATCAATAGCTTCTCTCTCGCAAGCCTTGACAC
This sequence comes from Candidatus Thorarchaeota archaeon, assembly GCA_016840245.1. Next base: position 4,336 of record JAEOST010000625.1, on the reverse strand, counting down.
ACTCCATACACTCACAGCACACTGTACAGTTCAGACATCGTCCAGCCTCACTGACTGCGACATCCTTGTCAAATCCTTTCTCAACTTCAGAGAAACCGCCTTTTCTACTGGCAATCCCCTCTTTGTTCATATGGGCTCGAGCTTGTGGCTGAAAGTGAGCTGGGTCAACGTCGGGTTTAGCAATCCTATAGTGCTGTGGCTCACGCCCTACACGAAGATCCTCACCACGGAGGAAACGGTCTATAGAAATTGCTGCCTCATTGCCCTGACCAATTGCTTGGACTACAGTTGCTGGACCGAGTACACAGTCTCCACCAGCAAAGACACCTTGCTTATTGGTCTGAAGTGTCACTTGGTCTACCATTATTGTACCCCACTCAGTAGTGTCAACACTGTTATGCAATGGGATTGGTTCGACAGATTGACCAACTGCAATGATCATCTGGTCCGCATTTACTGTGAACTCAGAGTCGGGGATTGGTAGTGGACGTCTTCTTCCTGAATGGTCTGGCTCACCAAGTCGCATTCGTATACATTTGACACCCTGAACCTCTCCACGTTGGGTTAAGACCTCAACTGGAGTTGTTAGGAACATGAAACGAATTCCCTCTTGCCTTGCATCCTCAACTTCTGTTGGGATTGCAGGAATTTCAACCTGTGAACGACGATAGATTACTGTAACCTCAGTCGCTCCAAGTCTTAGGGCAGTTCTTGCAGAGTCGACGGCAGCATCACCGCCACCGATTATCGCCACTCTCTCTCCGACCTTCGGAGCTTCTCCACTTGCTACTTTGTCAAGGAAGTCTATTGCGTGATAGACATTCTTTGCGTCCTCACCAGGGATCATAAGCTTGTTGCTTCGTGATGCTCCTGTTGCAATGAATACTGCCTTGTAACCATCCTTCTTCAGTTGGTCCACAGACTCAATATTGGAATCCATCCTATACTCGACTCCGTGTTCACCAACCCAGTCAATCTCCTCATCGAGGATCTCTCGTGGGAGTCTGTATGAAGGAATCGCCCATTTCAGCAGTCCTCCTGCTTCAGAGCGCTTTTCAAATACAGTCACAGGATAACCTAGTCGTGCGAGTTGGTAAGCTACCGCAATACCTGCGGGACCAGCACCAACCACTGCCACTTTCTCATCTTTGTCTATCTTGGCTTCGACTGGTGGTTTAGTTCCTGTTTCTGTTTCATAATCTGCTAAGAACCGGTGTAGGTTTCTTATACTGACACTAGCGTCATATTCTCCTCTCTGACACTGTCCTTCACACCAACTAACACAGACTCGGCCCAGTGTTGCTGGGAATGGGATGTTATCCCTAACGATTCTGATAGCGTCGGCATATCTCTCTTGATTGGTCAGTATAACGAAAGCCTGACAATTTACACCTGCGGGACAATTTATTCTGCATGCAGGATGATCCTTCTTGTCTATTGTATAGACATTAGGGGTCGCCTGTGGGAATGGTATGTAAGTTGCCTTTCTAAATCCGAGACCCTCATCAAATTCGTTGGCGGTCTCTATAGGGCATACTTCAACACAATCTCCGCATCCAGAGCATTTGTCCTCAAGGATATATCTTGGTCTTCTGAGAACCTCAACATGGAAGTTCCCGGCTCTTCCTGTTACTCTCTTGACTTCCGAATATGTCAATAGCTCAATATTCGGATGTCGCGCAACTTCGCTCAGTCGCGGAGTAAGAATACATGCAGAACAATCCAGTGTTGGGAACGTCTTGTCAATGGCGGCCATTCGACCTCCGATACTAGACGTTTTTTCAACAAGATGGACTTTGAACCCTTGATTAGCAATATCAAGTGCAGCCTGCATACCAGCTACTCCGCCACCAACAACGAGTGCGGTTGGGGCCTGATCTCCGAGACCCCCTTCCGTTGTTTCTGTCGGTTGTTCAATTGTCATGGTGCTAACTCCATAACCCTGATGTGACATACATTTTCTTCTGTAGACATCTTAAACTGAATATCAAAGAAATATTGGATTTTGTAACTTCGTTATGGTTGCCTGTGATAAGAGAATGATCAAATGGCGAATTGATAGGGTATACCTCTCTCTTCAACATTACTCTTTCACCGGCCTCATACGAAGGCTGATCGATGTATCGAAGTTGTCAATCCCAGTATATGTGCTATCCACGACCGTCTACAGATTATATGTAGGCCGTCTTGGGAGTAATCTAGCGCCGACTTAAAGGTTCAGAGTATAAAAACGTTCACGAAACTATCGTTAGTTAACGAAAACGGACATGATTGCGTTCACAATGTTAAGAATAGATAACCAAAGTGAGGTTTCATGTTCGTATACTTTTCTTTTCATTCACTATATTTCATTATTGTCACAAATTGGTACAGACATGTTTTCGGAATGTATCAATTTCAGACATAGTATAGTTGAAACTGGTATGATTACGGTCTGTCAGGTTATGACAACTGAGTTACATTATGAAAGATATGTTTCCAAACCATACGGACCTGTTTCTGTTTCAAACGGCAAATGAAAATGATGTTTCTGACTGATAGTGACTGAATATTGACAGTTTTCTATCAGTTCAGAAATGTTTCAGGTAGAATATGATCACCATGAGTTTCTCTTGCCTGCTCCAACCTATCACTTTGTCGTGCAAGTTCTTCGAAGAGAACTGGTGGAGCGTCAGGGACAGTATCACGATATATCATCTCAATCCGTTTAATCTTCTCCACTAATTCTGGAATTCGAATTGTAAACTGTACATCGTAATCTTCCTTGGTGTAGTCCTTGTCACGGTATTTTTCAAAGAGCTCCTTCAGGTCTTTGTAAAGCGGTATGAATCCAGTTGGTGTTTTTATTGCATCAACCTCTCCATGAACACGGAGTTCCATCCACTTTAGCCAGATTTGCTTGTCTCTCTTATCAGTAAGGAAGTTTCCATCTTTATCCTTCTGGAAGTAATTGACAGCAAATATGAGAGGGCTCTCCGAGGAGAGTCTTCCAAAGTCAAGATTATTCTCAATATATTTTCCAAGTGGGATTGATAGAAAGTCTAGATTTGAGAAGGGATTGAACTTTCTAACTCCGCTTGGTCCTAGCGTTGCAGCTGTGGTCTCAGACTCAAGACTTGCACCCATAGTAATTATACCATGTTCCCAACTTCGAGACTGTTGGACTGGAACCCATGTATCCGAGTCACGACCTCCATAGATGATGCCACCAACTTCTACTCCCCGAGGGTCATCAAGACAACCGTCTAGGTTCGATAGACCATCGAGCATGATTGTATATCTGGCATTCTTATGAGCATAGGGAATCTCTTCACCATGTCTATCGACTTTCCCAGTAAACCATTCACCAGAGTGGTTAATCCCAGCATCAGGATTTTCTTTACCATCATCAAGCCAGCGAGCTTCTGCATCTTCCGTAATTAGGATATTCGAGAAGATAGCAGGTTGATTGGAATGAAGTATATCCCAAATAACTGGGTCATCTCTTTGAGTGACTGATCTGATGATACCGAAGATTCCACGTTCAACATTGACCGCTCTTACCTTTCCATCAAGCACTCTCAAGTACGAAAGGTCGTCTCCTACAATGGTATTTCCTCGTACCATAGAAGTACTTGTCTTGCCGCATCCTGATGGATATGCTCCAGTGAAGTAGGTCTTCCGATCATGAGGACCATGCACTGCCATGAGAAACATATGTTCAGCTAACCATCCTTCGCGATCTGCTTTACGAATCGCGAGCCTGAGTGCCAGTTTCTTTAGCCCAATTGTATTTCCCGCATATTGAGTATTCATACTGTAGACGGTATTCTCTTTGTAGTCTATCATGACTCCGCGCTTCTTCCAATCAGTGCTGACTGCATGTATCAGCTTACCTGAGGAGTGAAGCATCCAGAAGATTTCCTTATCCTCTGGCATTCTTCTGAAATAATCGTAACCGGGTCTATACAACAGATCTTCACTGTGAGCTACATAGAATGAGTCAGTAATCTGAACCACAGGAATTGAGAATGGTGAGTCAAGAGGTCCAAGAGAGAAGAATCTTACCACCATCTTCTTGTTCTCCATACTGCCATCGAGCCTCTTCTTTGCAATTTCGAGACCGTCCTCTCGGTCATGTTGTGCTAACTGTTCTCCCAGACTCTCACCCTTGGGAACAAGATAGACTGTTCGCTCCTTATCACGGGCTTGATCAAAATATCCATCAAAGTGAACAGTATGATGAGGATTAGCTAGAGGAGTTTCCTCTCCACGTGCAATTGCAGTACGTCTAATGTATTCTGTATCCATAGTAGAGTCGTTACAAATGAAGACCTTCATAGGTTTGCAGAGCTGA